>CAYOGX010000053.1:0-11095 GCA_964403235.1 uncultured Planctomycetales bacterium
GGTCCTGGCGGCCTGGAACCAGGTGGTGAGCGCTGAAGAGGTCTACCAGCGCAGCCTGGACCAGTTCAAGATCCTCATCGGCATGCCCACCGTCGAACCGATGGACATCGTCGAGAGGAAGATCGAGTTGCGGATGCCCACGGTCGATGAGCAAACGGTGGTCGCCATCGCCACAAAGAACCGACTGGACTTGCTCAACGTGCAAGATGGCATCGACGATGCGCATCGCGGCGTGGGTGTGGCCCGCAACAACCTGCTGCCCTCCCTGGATCTCCGCGGTAACGTGACGTTTGACACGAATCCCAGCGAGCTGAATCAATATCACTACGAACACGAACGGACGACATGGCGGGCCTTCATGGACCTGGAGTTGCCGCTCGACCGTATGGCGGAGCGGAACCAGTATCGTTCCAGCCTGATCGACCTGCGCAGGGCGCAACGACAGTATGATCTGGCCGCCGATCAGGTTCGATTCGAGGTCCGCCGGGCTCGGCGCCAGATGGACCTGGCCCTCAAGACGCTGTCGATCCAACGGCAGAGCATGGAGCTGGCCTTGAGGCAGCGCGAGGCGGCGGAATTCCGCTTCGAGACGGGTCAGTTGAGCAACCGTGAGGTCATCGACGCCGAGAACAACCTCCTGCGAGCCCGGGATCGGCTCGCCACGGCCGATAGCCGCTTCTGGCAGGCCATTCTGGAATTTTATCGGGACGCGGGCATGATCCGTGTCACCGACGACGGCAACCTGCTCGACGCTCGGGGAAAACTGCTCGACTTGAGCGCCGAAAACCGATAGAATGGCCAAAGGTGGAAAGAAAAGGACTGTCTAACCCGTTAACCTACCTGGTGTTGCCGTGACTCGTGTGACGGACCCTGACATCGTGAGCACCCGCGCCCGACGTTCAGCCCTGCCGGGCCTCCAGACGCCGGAGCCCTCCGCGCCGCCCACAGAGCGCCCGTCGGCAGCCGCAAAGCCGAAGCGACTGAGCAGGCTGTGGCTGCTGCTCCCGCTGCTGGTCGTCCTCGGCTCGGCGGCGATCTGGTTTGGGCTGTACCGCGCTCGTGCCGCCGGGCAACGGGAGGAGATCACCACGTACGAGGCCCATCGGATGAGCTTTCCGGTGATCCTGACGACCAAGGGGGAGATCCAGGCCAAGAAGAACACCGAGATCCGCTGCGAGGTCGAGGGCCGAAGCACCATCGTCTGGCTCATCGAAGAGGGCAAGCAGGTCAACAAGGGCGATAAGCTGGTCGAGCTGACCAACGAGGGCGGCAACGGCGGGATGAGCATCGACGATCGGATCAAGAAGCAGGAAATCGACGTCGCCAAGGCCAAGGCCGCTTTGGAGAACGCCAAGCAGAACTACGAGATCCTGCTCGATAAGAACAAGAGCGACATCCGCAAGGCCGAATTGGCCCTCGCTCTGGCCGAGCAGACGCTCGACAAGTACAAGAAGGGCGACGCGGTCCAAGCCCAACAGACAGCCAAACTGAACTACGAAGAGGCCGAGGCCATTCGCAGGCGGCGCGAGGCGGACTACGAGACCAGCAAGCGGCTTTTCAAGCGAGGCTACATCACCAAGACCGAGCACGAGAACGACGAGTTCAACGCCTACAAGGCCAAGCTCGAAGTCCAAAAGGCCAAACTGGCCGAAGAGATCCTCAACACCTACACGTACGACCTCGAGCTGAAGCAGAAACTGTCGGACGCCGAGGAGGCCAAGAAGGACCTCGAGCGGGCCAAGAAGAGCGCCGACGCCCAGGAGGCCCAGAGCAAGGCCAACCTCGAGGCCAACGAGGCCGAGTATGGAATCCAGGTGGTCAAGCTCAACAAACTCACAGAGCAACGCGACAAGCTCACCGTCGTCGCGCCCGGGCCCGGCATGGTCGTCTACCACCGCAGCGGCCGATGGTATCGCAGTGAACAGCAGATCGAGGTCGGCGCGAGCGTCCACGAGCGGCAGGCCCTGATCGACCTGCCCGACCCGTCGGTCATGCAGGTGCACGTCAAGATCAGCGAATCGAAAATGGACAAGCTGGAGGTCGGTCTGCCGGCGACCATCGACGTGGAGGGCATCCCCGACGTTCAGTTCACGGGCAAGGTGACCAAGGTCGGTGTGCTGGCCGACGCCCAGAACCGCTGGCTCAACCCGAACCTCAAGGAGTTCACCAACGAAATCACGCTCGATAAGACGCACCCGGACCTCAAGCCCGGCATGTCCGCAGAGGTGGAGATCCTGGTGACGCACCTCAAGGACGTCGTGGCCGTGCCGGTCCAAAGCATCTACAGCAGGGGCGCACACTCCTACGTCTTCCTGCCCAAGGACGAGAGCGGCTACCGGGAAGTCGAGCTGGGCCTGGCCAGTACCGAGTACGTCGAGGTCAAAAAGGGCCTGGAGCCTGACCAGGTGGTCAGCCTGGTCGTCACGGACGAGATGAAGCGGGTGCTGCCGACCGACGTCGGCCCGGAGGAAGAGGCCGAGGCCTTCCCCCCGATGATGAAGCCACCCGGCGGCCAGGAGCCGCGCGCTCGCGGTGCCGGGGCAAAACGCACCGGCCGCACTCCCGGTAAGAAACCCACGGATACGCCAAAGCCCGCGGCAGGCAAACGTCCACGTTCCGACACAAAGACCAAAGCGAAACCCACGGCCAAGGCCCAACAGAAGCAGACCACAACCACCCAACCCGCCGTCAAGACGTCCGGCTAGCAGACGCAGACCCTACAGGAATGTCCCAATCGGCTACCGCCGTCGCCGACGCGTTGCAGTCACTGGCGCGTGTGGCGTGTGCAGGCGCATCGCGGCCGCACCTTCTGCCCGTCGGTTGCGGTCGGCGTGGGCGGGGCGTATCTTGTCACGTCGGTCTGGTCGGCAACGCTTGAGTACGTGACACGCTGTCCGGGAGGTATGGCATGAAGCGCCCACGGGACATGGACAGGCGGGAGTTCCTTCAAGCCGCGGCGGGGGGAGTGCTGGGCTCCGTCGCCGGATGTGCGAGCACCCGGCCCAAGAGACCCGCCGGTGAACAGCCGCAACGCCCGCCAGTGGGCAAGCGACAACGACCGCCGAACATCCTGGTCATCATGTCCGACGAGCATAATCCCGCCGTTACCGGGTGCTATCAAAACGAGATCGTTCGAACGCCGAACCTGGATCGGCTGGCGGCGTGCGGCGTGACGTTCGACGGCGCGTACACCAACTCGCCGCTGTGCGTGCCGTCGCGGCTGGCGTTTACGGCGGGCAAGTACATCAGCCGGACCGGCGCGTGGAGCAACAGTTGTTGGCTGCCCAGCGCAGAATACCCATCGCTGCCGCGGATCATGAACGCGGCCGGTTACGAGTCGTTCCTATGCGGCAAGCTGCACTACGATCGCACGCGCCGCTACGGGTTCACCGAGATCGGCGGCAACATGAACAACCACTACAAGACCGGCAAGGGCCGGCGTCGCCGGGCCGACGACACCACGGTCAACACCAAGAGCCGTGATCGGCGGTTCGGGGATTTCCACCCCGGCAAGGACTCGAACGTGCTGCGACACGACCGCGAGGTGACGGCCGGGGTGATCGAGTTTCTGAACGAGCAACAGCGCTCGGACAAGCCGTTCTTCCTGTTCGCCGGCTACCTGGCACCACACTTTCCGCTGATCGTGCCGGCCCCGTATTGGGAACCGTACAAGAACAAGGTGCCGATGCCCGCCCTGCCAGCGGGTCACGTCGCGTCGCAGTCGTTGAACTACCACCACTTGCGACGTGGGTTCGGTGTGGTTGAGACCGACCCGGCGCTGGTCCGCAAGGGCCGCGAGCTGTACTACGGGCTGACCCAGTGGCTCGATGACGAAATCGGCAAGGTGCTCGGCGCGCTGGCCGACAGCGACGTGGCCGACGAGACCGTCGTCGTCTACACGACCGACCACGGCGAGAACATGGGCGAACACGCGCTGTGGTGGAAGAACTGCATGTACGAGCACGCGGCGCGGGTGCCGCTGATCGTCAGTTGGCCCGAGCGATGGTCCCGAGGCCAGCGGCGTAGCCGTACGTGTTCGATGGTCGACCTGGTTCAGACCATCGCCGATCTCGGCGGGGCCGTCGTGCCCGACGACTGGAACGGGGAGTCGATGTGCAGCTGGCTGGACGACCCGCGGGCGACGTGGCGGGACATGGCCGTCAGCGAATACTACGCCCACAACATCGCGTCGGGATTCGTGATGCTGCGATCGGACAAGTACAAATACGTCTATCACACCCGCATGGACGACGAGCACGGCCCCCAGCACGAACTGTACGACCTGTCCGCGGACCCGGGCGAGTTCGCGAACCTGGCCGGTCGACCTGATCAGGCCGCGCGGATCGATCGGATGCACAAGGCGCTGGTCAAGGAACTGGGACGCGACCCCGACGAGACCGAGCAGATCTGCCGGCACGACTGCGCCAAGGGCTACGGGCGCCCCGACCCGAACCCCAAGAGGAAGGGCGGCCGCAAACGGGGTGCCAAGCGGCGTCCCAAGCCCGACGCTAGACGCCAGCCGACAGCCACCAGGACAGCCGGCGGGGGCAACTAGGACCACTTGCCGCCAGTGGGTTTGACGCGGACGCCAACGGGTCGCACCGATCAAACGACCCCGAGCAACGAGACGGCACTTGCCCGTGAGGGTACCCCCGACCTGACAACATGGCCAAGGGCCGACCCGGGGGGTCGTCCCTTGACCACAGCATACGAACCCCACGATTTCTTGAACGCGCCCCGAAGCGGTTTGTCCAGGATAGGTCCTTGCCTTGTTGGCCGGATCAGCTATGATGAATAGTTTGGGCTATTGGCGAGACGCTTCGTTGGGCCTCCTAACACAAAGGGAGGGGCTGTTGGCCGAGCAGAACAGCAAGTACATTCGGATCCAGCGGGCCTGCCAGCACAATCTCCGCAGCATCGACGTGTCGATCCCCCGCGACCGTCTGGTGGTAATGACAGGCATAAGTGGATCTGGAAAATCATCATTGGCCTTTGACACCCTCTACGCCGAGGGCCAACGCAAGTACGTCGAGTCGCTCAGCGCGTACGCCCGGCAGTTTCTCGAGCAGATGCAAAAACCCGACGTTGAGCGGATCGAGGGCCTGCCGCCGACGATCGCCATCGAGCAGCGGACCGGAACCGCCAGCCCCCGAAGCACGGTGGCCACCACCACCGAGATCTACGACTACCTGCGGGTGTTGTACGCACGCGTGGGTCAACCCCATTGCTGGATCTGCGGCAAGCCCATTCGGGCCCAATCGGTTTCGCAAATCATCGACCAGATCCTCCAGCTCCCGCCGACCAGCCGCTTGATGGTCTTGGCCCCGATCGTCCGCGGCCAGAAGGGCGAGCACCGCGAGGTCTTCAAGCGGATCCAGCGGGAGGGGTTTGTCCGTGTGCGGGTAAACGACGATATCTACGAAGTTAAGAATCCTCCCGATCTTCAAAAGCGGCGCAAGCACACCATCGAAGCCGTCGTGGATCGCGTCATCCTCAAGCCGGGGATCCGCAGCCGATTGACCGACTCGGTCGAACTGGCGCTGAGCCTGTCCGACGGCCTGCTGGTCGTGACGCACTCGCTGCCGGCCGAGGACGAGGTCGAGCCCGCCTGGGAGGATCACCTCTACTCGTCGCGGTATGCCTGTCCCGACCACCCGGACGCCAACCTGGAGGAACTCAGCCCGCGTCTGTTCAGTTTCAACAGCCCGTACGGGGCGTGCCCGGCGTGCGACGGGCTGGGCACGATCCTGGAGTTCGACGCAGACCTGATCGCGCCCGATGCCAGCCTGTCGTTGGAGCAAGGGGCGATTGACGCCTGGCGGCGGGGCGGCAAGCGGATGAACATCGCCTACAGTCGGCTGCTGCGGGAGTTTTGCGAGACGTTCGAGGTCTCGCCGCACACGCCGTATCACCGCCTGGCGCCCGAGGTGCGGCAGATCCTGATGCACGGCACGTCCGACGAGGACGCCGAGAGGATCGGTGCCCGGTTCGAGGGCGTGATTCCGAACCTCCAGCGGCGGTGGGAGACGACCGAGAGTCAGTACGTCAAGGCCCGGCTGCACGCCTACCTGTCCGAGCAGTCGTGCCGAGTCTGCAAGGGGGCGCGACTCCGCCGCGAGGCCCTGTCCGTCCGTATCGGGAACCGGAACGGGAGAAGGGGCAAGAACGTCGCCGACATCGCTCAGTTGAGCATCGAGCAGGCGCTGGCGTTCTTCGAGGACCTCAAGCTCGAAGGCGAACGGGGGGTAATCAGCCAACAGGTGCTCCGCGAGATCCGCCAGCGGCTGCAGTTCATGGTGGACGTGGGGATCGGGTATTTGACGCTCGACCGGGCCAGCGCGACGCTGTCGGGCGGGGAGGCGCAGCGGATCCGGCTGGCGACGCAGGTGGGCAGCGGGCTCGTGGGCGTATGCTACGTGCTGGACGAGCCGACGATCGGCCTGCATCAGCGAGACAACGCCAAGCTGATCGGGACGCTCCGCCGGCTGGCCGACATCGGCAATACCGTCCTCGTCGTCGAGCACGATGAAGAGATGATCTGTGCGGCCGACCACATCATCGACATCGGCCCGGGGGCCGGTTCCCACGGCGGGCGGGTGGTGGCCCAGGGGACCGTCGACGACGTGTTGGCTTCCCAGGAGAGCATCACGGGCAAGTACTTGTCCGGCAAGGTGAGGATTGAGCTGCCCCGCGGGCGTCGCAAGGTTGTCGCCAACAACGCGATCGAGCTGAAGGGGGCCGCGCAAAACAACCTGAAGGACCTGACGGTTCGATTCCCGATGGAGGTCTTCTGCTGCGTGACGGGGGTGAGCGGGTCCGGCAAGAGCACGCTGGTGACCCAGACGTTGCTCCGGGCGTTGAAGCGGCGGTTACACAACGCCGGCGGGAAGCCGGGCGTGTACGAGGGCCTGGTCGGTACGTCGCGTGTGGACCGGGTCATCGAGATCGACCAGTCGCCGATCGGTCGGACGCCGCGGAGCAACCCGGCCACGTACACGGGCGCGTTCGATTTGGTACGTCAGCTCTACAGCAAGACGCGTGAGGCCAAGATCCGCGGGTACGCGGCCGGTCGGTTCAGCTTCAACGTCCGGGGCGGGCGCTGCGAGGCCTGCCAGGGCCAGGGGCTCAAGAAGATCGAGATGCACTTCCTGCCCGACGTGTACGTCGTGTGCGACGAGTGCAAGGGCACGCGGTACAACCGCGAGACGCTGGAGATCCGCTACCGGGGCAAGAACATCGCCGACGTGCTCGCCATGACGGTGGAGGACTCGATCGGTTTCTTCGACAGCTTCGCCAAGATCAAGGCGATGCTCCGCACGCTGTCGGACGTGGGGCTGAGCTACATCCAGTTGGGCCAATCGTCTACGACGCTGTCGGGCGGCGAGGCCCAGCGGGTCAAGCTGGCGGCCGAACTGGGCAAGCCGGCGACCGGCAACACGCTGTATATCCTCGACGAGCCGACCAGCGGCCTGCACTTCGCCGACATCCAAAACCTGCTCAACGTGCTGAACCGTCTGGTCGACATGGGCCACTCGGTCCTGGTGATCGAGCACAACCTGGACGTGATCAAGATGGCCGACTGGATCATCGACCTGGGCCCCGAGGGCGGCGACGCCGGCGGGACCGTCGTGGCCGAGGGAACGCCCGAACAGATCTCCGACCACCCGGGCAGCTACACCGGTCAGTGTCTACGTCGATACCTCGAGCGGTCCGGGCGTCGCAAGAGCGGTTAGTCCGAGATCATGCCTGACGAACAAGCCGACAATACGGTGTTCGTGGTGACCGGTGCGTCGCTGCGGGCCGAGACGATGGACCGTCCCCTCGCCTATCGCATCGAGCAGGCGGTCGAGGAACGACTCGCCGACCAGGGCGACTGGCAGTGTGCGGTCATCTCGGACATCTGGTACCTCAACAATGAGGCCTTCGCCCAGCAGCCGACGATCAGCGTCGGCGGGCCCGGCGTCAATGCCCTGTCGGCGCACCTGTACGAGCGGTTGCCCATCGCGTTGGCGATCGACAACGTCCTGCTGATCCAGATGGATCCGATGCGAGGCGAGACGCGTTGCGCGGTGTGGGGAATGAACCACGAGACGACGGTGGAGGCGGTCGAGACGTTCGTCCAGAAGGGGCATCTCGACCGGTTCCTGTGTTGTCTGCACCCGACCTGAAGGGCCGTCACGTCCGGCCCCATCCGGGGCCGCGGTCAGGGCGGGCCGGAAGCGTCATTGGGCGGCCCGGACCCCGCTCGCGTAAGACGGAAGGCGTAGAGCTTGACCTTCCCGGTCAGGTGGAAACGGAGTCGAACCGGTTCGCCCGACAGTGTCGCTAGGGTCCGTTCGCCCGACCAGCGAACCGTTTGACGGAGCCCGTTCTTCGTGAGGGGCTGACACTGCTTCGCAGCGAGGCCCGCGATTGGATGGCCTCCCGCGTCGAGGACGGCCACCCGGATCGAGCCGCGCCGCGCGTCGGCGTTGATGTGCAGCACGTCGCCCATCAGCTTGAAGGGCTTGGTGGTGAGCGTGGCCTGGTCGTCCGTCGGCTCGACGTGGACGAAGCCGTCCAGCCTGAGCCTGGCCAGTCCGATCGCGCCGTGGTTGTTCTCGGCCGCGTGCTCCAGTGCCCACCCGCCGTAGTAGAACCGCAACTCGTCTTTCAAAACGACCTCGGGGCTGACGAAGACCATGCCGGCGTCCCAACTCCCCTTCGGCCCGCAGGCCAAGAACGGCGTTCCGCGGTCGACGCGCGTCCACCGGATCGTGTCGCGGCTGACCATCAGCTCGTTGTCGATCGTCCCCGACATCCGCACGCCGTCGCGCAACTTCTTGCCGGCCGGGTCGGTGTGATACGGATACAGATAGCCGAGGTGCAGGCCGTGATACGTCTGGCCGCCCAGAAAGTGCGACGCCGCGTGGTAAAACTCCAGATTGCGGTCCTCGTCCTCGCCGAGCTGAACGGCCCAGGTCCCGCCGCTCCACGTCTTGAGATCCTTGCTCTCGGTCCGCCAGATGGCGCGATACCGGTGATCGAGCTTGGAGGTGTCCCACTTCTGCTCGATCAGGAAGAACGGGGGGTTCGGCGTGGGCGGGCCGCCCGTCACGTTGCGCAGATCGCCGATCTTGGCCGTCGTCGTCCAGTGCAGCCCGTCGGGTGAGACGGCGGCGAACTCGGTCAGGCCCGGCACGTTGTCGATGTACATCATGACGAATCGGTCGTCTCGGCCCTTCGCATAGGGATTGGGGCTGACGTAGCGCATCCGCGCCTGTCTGCCCTGCCCCCGGAGCACGATGTTGTTCTTCTTCGTTCCGTCCGGGCCCTCGTACAGGCCGAGCGTCGGCTTGGTCCACCGGAGCCCGTCCTTCGATTGGGCATAGCAGGTGAAGATCCGATCGTCCTTGTCGTAGTGGGCCCAGTAGTACATGTGGTAGTGCTTCTGCTGGTCGTCCCATAGGACGACCGGCGCGACGACGGCCCTGCCCTCCCACGGGAACTCGGCGGTGACGATCGGCTTGCCCGCGTACCGGTTCGGTTGGTTCAGGACCCTACGGGCGCCGTTCATCCGGTCGATGACGTAGTCATCGATGAAGAGTTGCTTGGCCGGGCCCACCTGGCAAGTGCCGGGTTGGTTCGCAAGAAGGATCGGGGACCGTAGAAGGACCATCGCAATGAGGCAGCGGACCTCGAGACAACGGGTTACCATGATTCATCTCCAGACCACCCCCGTGACCGGAACGCCTCGCCGGGCCCGTTTGCGATCTGGCACCAATGAGGCCTGACGTGCCAGACGCTTGCGGCTAGCCGTGATTGTGGGGGAACCTCGCAAGTTAGCAACCACTAAGGTTCTGGCCGCAACCCCTCCCCACGCCAAGAGGCCCGTTTTCGAGCCCGTCGACTCAACTTCGGGCCTGAAAATTGCTCAAATTCACCACGAGTGGGTTGGCGCGGGGTAGAATGTTGTGGTATCGTGGATACGGTGGAGGCAGGTCTGGCGGGAGAGGGTGTGCCGAGGGGAAGGCCTAGGTTGTCCTCCGGTTATCCCGTCCAAGACTCTTATGCTGCTGCCAGGGCAACATCTCTGGGTTCGCAAGGACCGGCAAGTCAAGGAAAGGAGAAGACGATGGCAGGCAAGTACGCTTTGGTGGTGAGCTTGGTGTGCGCTTTCTGCGCGGTGGGGGCAACGCCAGTGCTCGGGGATTGGTACGACGACTTCTCTGATGGGAGTTACTTTCGTGTTCCCCCTGGTCCGTGGGACCCCTGCGACCCCAACTGGACCGTCGGCACGCCTGTCGGCGCCTTTCATGCGTTTGCGGACGCCAACGACGGCGCGTTGCGAATGTACATCCAACCGGCGATACTCTACGGCGTTATTATCGCTGCGGTCGATGAGGGTTTTGATGAGGATCCCAACACCAGCCCCTACTGGTTCGACGACTCAGCCCCCCATTACATCTTGAGCTGGGTGCAATGGCAGGATCCCAATTTCGGCGCGGCCGCCCTCGCAATGCACGCCTCATGGGATGACTGGAGGTTCTACGTTCTCGAGAGCGAGTGGCCTGACGGCACGCCAAGCCAGAGGCTCATCACAGCAGTCGCCGAGGCCCAGGACTGGCGTGAAGTTCCCGACGGGGGCTCGCAGGTCGAGGAGCCCAACCTTGACCGGTGGAACGGGTTCTGGATGCTGCTCCAGTTTATCAGCGACGGCGACCCGAACAACAGCTACCTTTGCGCCGACGCATGGAATGGCAACAAGTACGACTGGGACGGCATGTGGCCTCTTTATCATCACATCCTGACCGGGTGGCCCGATGCCAACGAAAGCCCGTATCTGACTGATGGCTGGTGTGGCATCATATCCTACTGTTTCCAGGAGTCTACCGGGCCGAACACACCCGCGTGGCTCCGGTCCGACATCCGGTTCGATAACGTCGAGGCCCGGTGGGGCTACTGGGGCGACCAGTTCCCGGCCACGACGCTGACGCTGAAGCTGAAGGACGCCAATACGGTCATCCTCGAACCGAACCTGCCCCAGTACGCCAAGGGGCAGGTGGTCGTTTGTGACGCGGTGTGTAACGGCACCAAGGCCTTCAAGAAGTGGACC
>CAYOGX010000054.1:0-11014 GCA_964403235.1 uncultured Planctomycetales bacterium
TGGCATCCCTTCTGCTCGCACGTGATCTACAGCGACGACCATGGCGCGACGTGGAAGATCGGTGGGCTGATCAAGGACGGAATGAACGAGTGCACGGCCGTGGAGACGATGGACGGGTCGGTGTATCTGAACATGCGATGCTATCGCGGCAAGCATCGACGGGCGATTGCGTGGAGCACCGACGGCGGCCAGACGTTTTGCGAGCCGAAGCTGGACGAGACGCTGGTCGAACCGGTGTGCCAGGCCGCTGTCGTCCGGCTCACCGATGCCAAGCGCCACGATAGGAACCGTGTGCTGTTTTCCAACCCGGCCAGCACGAAGCGCGAGCGGATGACGATCCGGATGAGCTACGACGAGTGCAAGACGTGGCCTGTGGGCCAGGTGCTGAACCCCGGGCCGTCGGCCTATTCGGATCTGTGCATCCTGCCGGACATGACGATCTGCTGTTTCTACGAGCGCGGCGAGAAGCACGCCTACGAGACGATCACGCTGGCGCGGTTCGGTCTGGACTGGCTGACCGATGGCGCGGACAGCATCAGATCAAAGCAGTAGCAGGCATTATCAAGGGGTACGACGCCATGAGACAGAGCAGTGGTGCGGGTTACGTTGGCCTGGCCGCCGCAGTGGTTTGCTGCGTCGGCGGAGCGAGCGCCATGGCAGAGCCAAAGTTCAACCAGATCGACGTGTTTGTGTCGGGCCGAGACGGGTATCACACGTATCGGATTCCGGCGATCGTGGTCACGAAGAAGGGCACGGTGTTGGCATTCTGCGAAGGGCGCAAGACGAGCCGGTCGGATCACGGCGATCTGGATCTGGTTCTGAAGCGGAGTTTCGATAACGGCGAGACCTGGGAGAAGATGCAGCTCGTCCACGAGGAGGGCGGCGGCGCCAAGATCACCATCGGCAACCCGTGTCCCGTCGTCGATCGGGAGACCGGCACGATCTGGGTGCCGTTCTGCCGAAACAACGACCGGGTGTTCGTCACCAAGAGCACCGACGACGGCGCGACGTGGGCCAAGCCGATCGAGATCACCAAGGCCGTCAAGCCGGCCACGTGGACGTGGTATGCGACGGGGCCGGTGCACGGGGTCCAACTAAGCAGCGGCCGGTTGCTGATCCCCTGTGACCATCGGGTCAAGGCCAAAGGCAGGACGATGTTCTCGCACGTGTTCTACAGCGATGATCACGGGGCCAGTTGGACGCTAGGCGGTTCGCTGGGCAATCACACGGACGAATGTACGGCCGTCGAGACGGCGGACGAGCGGGTGTACCTGAACATGCGGAGCTACCACGGCAAGAACCGGCGGGCGTACGCGTGGAGCGACGACGGCGGGGCGACGTGGTCGGAGGTCAAGCTCGACCAGACACTGATCGAACCGGTGTGTCAGGGCAGCGTCTGCCGTTTCACTGACGCCAAGCGCCACGACAAGAACCGCGTGCTGTTCTCGAACCCGGCGAGCAAGAAGCGCGAGCGGATGACGGTTCGGATCAGCTACGACGAGTGCAAGACGTGGAACGCCGGTAAGGTCCTGCACGCCGGACCGTCGGCGTATTCCGACGTGTGCGTGCTCGGCGATATGACGATCGGTTGCTTCTACGAGCGCGGGAAGAAGACGGCGTACGAGAGGATCACGTTCGCGCGGTTCAATCTGGAATGGCTGACCGACGGCGAGGACCGGCTGTCGCGCGCGGATGGATCGACGGGCAAGGACACGGCGACCATGACCAACGCCAAGAAGTACTTGCTGTTGGACAAGCGGATCATCGAACGGACCGACGGCGTTCAGTTGACGATCGGCAAGGTGGTCAAGGAGCGGCGGAACCCGCTGTTCGAGGAGGACAAGCCGTGGGAGCCGCGGTTCGACAACCTGTACGCCAACGTGCTGTTCGACGAGCAGGACGGCGTCTACAAGTGCTGGTACAGCCCGTTCATCATCGACAAGCGAACGACGAGCGTGCCGCGGGACGAGCGCGCGGGGCGCGTCTACATCAAGGTCAAACCCACCCACCGCGAAATGGGCGTGTGCTACGCCACGTCGAAGGACGGTTTGGTTTGGGACAAGCCGGAGTTGGGGATCGTCGAGTTTGACGGGAGCAAGAAGAACAACATCGTGTTCCGCGGCCCGCACGGTGCGGGCGTGATGAAGGATCCGCGGGAGGCGGATCCGGCGCGACGGTACAAGCTGTTCGCCAAGGGCGGAGAGCACGGCCAGATGTCGGTGGCGTTCTCGGCGGACGGGCTCCACTGGACGAAGATGGCGACCTGCCCGGGGATCCAGGCGGCCGGGGACACGCACAACAACGCGTTCTGGGCGCCCAAGCTGGGCAAGTACGTCGGGATCACGCGGCTGTGGAGTCGCGAGAACGGGCGGTTGGTGGGCCGATGCGAGAGCGCGGATTTCGTCACCTGGACCAAAGCGGTCGAGGTGCTGTGCAGGCGGAAGACCGAGCGGCATCGACAGACCTACGCGATGCCGGTGTTTCGATACGCGAACGTCTATCTCGGGTTGGTCATGCTGCTGAACACGGACACGGACCTGGTCGACTCCGAGCTGACGTGGAGCCCGGACACGGTGCACTGGGAGCGAGTCTGCCCGGGCACGCCCTTGATCCCGCGGGGCCCCGAGGGCAGCTACGATTGGGGCTGCATCTATGCGGCCGCGTATCCGGTCGTGCGGAACGGCGAAATCCGACTGTACTACGGTGGGAACAACAACCGGCACACGACCTGGCGGGACGGGTTCTTCTGCCTGGCCCGGCTGCGGCCGGACGGGTTCGCGGGGATGACGCCGACGGAGGCGGGGGGTACGGGAACGGTGGTCACCAAGCCGGTCGTGTGTTCGGGTAAGGCGCTACGCGTCAGTGCGGACGCGGCCGGGGGGTCGGTGCGTGTGGCGATTGAGGGTGCCGATGGTTTCGGGCTGGAGCAGGCCGTGCCGATCGCTGCGGACGTGACCGACGGCGTGGTGAGTTGGAAAGCGGGACAGGACCTGTCGAAGCTCGTTGGCAAACCCATCCGGCTTCGGTTCGAGCTGAAATCGGCGCGGCTGTATGCGTTTGGCTTCGGCGGCGGATAGGGGTCCCGAAGTGGTTCGATCGACCAGTGGCGCGCGGCACGTCGAAGAATCGCGCGCATATCCCTGAAGTCGTGGGGCACCCACGGCAAGTGAGGAGGCAAGCGGGATGATTACATCGCGGCGACGGGGCGCGCTGATCCATGTATGCGTCGCAGGCGCGCTTGCGGTTCGGGCGGTGTCTGCCGCCAGCGAGGAAGGGCGAACGATGGGCCAGGGCAATCAGGACAGCACCGATGCGCCGGCGGGGGTTCTGGCGACGGCGTTCGTGGGGCAGGCGGCACCGCCGGAAGGTGCGATGACGCTGTGGTACCGCCGTCCGGCGGGCAAGTGGCTGCACGCGCTGCCCGTGGGCAACGGGCGGCTGGGTGGGATGGTGTTTGGGGGCGTCGTCGACGACCGGATCCAATTGAATGAAGAGAGCCTGTGGTCGGGCGGGCCGCGGGATACGAACAATCCCAAGGCGCTCGAGCACCTGCCCAAGGTCCGGCGGCTGATACTGGCGGGCAAGTTCGCGCGGGCGGAGGCGTTGGCCAACAAGACGATGATGGGCGTACCGATGGGGGTCACGCCCTATCAGGCGTTGGGCAATCTGCGGTTGCGGTTCAAGGGCCACGAGAAGGTCGCTGACTATCGCCGCGAGCTCGACCTGGACACGGGCGTCGCGAGGGTCAGCTATCGGGTTGGTGATGCGCGGTTCGCCCGCGAGGTTTTCGCGACGGCGGTGGATCAGGTTCTGGTGGTTCGGGTGACGTGTGATAAGCCCGGCAAGATCTGCGTGTCGGCGGCGTTGGACCGCGAGCAAGACGCCAAGGCGGAAGCCGTCGCGCCGGACGGCGTCGCGCTTCGGGGGCAATGTGACGGCGGCAAGGGACTGAGGTTCTGCGCGCTGCTGCGCGCGCTGGCTGAGGGGGGCAAGATCGTCGCGAGCGGCCAGGACGTTCGTGTTGACGGCGCTAACGCGGTGACGTTTCTGCTGTCGGCGGCTACGAGCTTCCGAGGTCAAGATCCCGAGCAGGTTTGCGGGAAGCACCTGGCCGGCGCTGCGGCCAAGCGGTACGCCGAGCTGCGCGGCGCGCACGTGGCTGATCATCGCAGACTGTTCCGTCGAGTCGAGATCGCGCTAGGCGAAGCCGATGCGGTCAAACTGCCGACCGATGAAAGGCTGGCGGCCGTTCAGAAGGGAAGCGAGGACCCGCATCTGATGGCGCAGTATTTCCAGTACGCGCGTTACCTACTGATGGGGAGTTCGCGGCCGGGGTGTCTGCCGGCGAATCTGCAGGGGCTGTGGAACGATAGTCTCAAGCCGCCGTGGAACTGCGATTACCACCTGAACATCAACGTGCAGATGAATTACTGGCCTGCGGAGGTATGCAACCTGGCGGAGTGCCACGTGCCGTTGTTCGATTTGCTGGATTCGCTTCGCGAGCCCGGTCGCAAGACGGCCAAGGCACACTACGGGTGTGGCGGGTTCGTGGCCCATCACCTCACGGACCTGTGGGGGTTCACGACACCGGCCGACGGCGCGCGTTGGGGGTTGTGGCCGACGGGCGCGGCCTGGGTGTGTCAGCATTTGTGGGAGCACTACGCGTTCGGCGGCGATCTGGCGTTTCTGCGACGGGCCTATCCGACCATGAAGGAGTCGGCCGAGTTCTTCGTGGACTACCTGATCCAGGACAAGCGTGGCTGGCTGGTGACGTGTCCGTCGACGTCGCCGGAGAACCGGTTTCGGGCGGACGACGGTCAACAGGGCGGGCTCTGCATGGGGCCGGCGATGGACATGCAGATCATCCACGATCTGTTCACGAACTGCATCGAGGCGAGCGAACGGCTGGGGATCGACCAGGCGTTCCGTGCGAAGTTGACGGACATGAGGAAGCGGTTGGCCCCGCCGCAGATCGGCAAGCACGGTCAGTTGCAGGAGTGGGTCGAGGATTACGACGAGGCGGAACCGGGTCACAGGCACATGTCGCACCTGTTCGGGTTCTACCCGGGCGATCAGTTCACGCTGCGGGGGACGCCGAAGCTGGCGGGCGCAGTTCGCAAGTCGCTGGAGCGTCGGCTGGTCCACGGCGGCGGCGGGACGGGTTGGAGCCGTGCGTGGGTGGTGGCGTTCTGGGCGCGGTTCGAGGAGGGCGATCTGGCGCACGAGAGCCTGTTGGTGCTGCTGCGCAAGAGCACGGAGGCGAACCTGTTCGATCTGCACCCGCCGCACATTTTCCAGATCGACGGGAACTGTGGCGCGACAGCCGCGATCGCAGAGATGCTGCTTCAGTCGCACGCGGGCGAGATCAATCTGCTGCCGGCGTTGCCGCGGGCCTGGCCCACGGGCCACGTGAAGGGCCTCCGCGCCCGGGGGGGGTTCCAGGTGGACATCGCGTGGAAGAACGGCCAACTGGCTGAAACGTCGATTCGATCGTCCCGTGGAGGCCCCTGCCGTGTCCGAAGCAAGACGCCGGTTCAGGTCAAGTCCGACGGTGCGGCCGTCAAGACCGTCGCGCCTGAGCCGTCGGTGGTCGGGTTCGAGACCGAACCGGGCAGGCGCTACGTGATCAAACCGTGAGTGAAGATCAATGTCGGTGTCCCGCGTGAGGAGAGGCCGGGAAATGGGTGCGGTGTCAGAGCGAGTGGCTTTCTGTGCGATGGTGGTCGTCGGGCCGCTGTTTTCCGGAACAACCGTGGCAGCGGCGGACATGACCTATGGTGTTGCGGACAAGCCGTGGCCCGCGCCGTTAGGGAACCATCGCGTTCGGATCCATGTTGCCCGCCAGGCCGGGGCGGTCTGGGCGCACATCCCGTGGCGGCGGCGGGACCGGTCGCCCCAGGACAAGGGGATCGTGGTCCACGATCCGACGGGCAAGGCCGTCACGAACGTCGTGCGGGTCGAGGCCAACCGCGAGTTCGGCGACATCGCGTTCCAGCCGCAGGCTGGGGCGGGCGAGTACTACGTGTACACCATGCCGTTCGCCGAGTCACGTGTACCGCATCGATACGTCACCGAGTATGCCAAACCCAAGGACACGTGCGAGGCGGGTTGGCTGGCACGACATGGGCTGACGCGTGGCCGATTGGTCGAGGGCACGTGGCGGTCGCTGCCGAAGGCGACGGTGATCAAGATCGAGGCCCGCAGCGCGTTTCACCGGTTCGACCCGATGGAGGTGATCGCGACGGCGGCCGAGACCCAACGGCTGGTTTCGCAGCACGCGGGGCGGGGGTATCTGTTGTTCCCCGAGGACCGCGAACACCCGATCCGTATGACGGACGACCTGCCGCTGCGCTGGGTTCGCCGTGGGCCGACCGGGGCGTTTCTCGGCGAGGCGCTGCGGGGCGAGTTCTACGTGCTTCAGATCGGGGTGTTCGCGGCGAGGCAGGCGATCGACGCGATCGCGGTCGCGTTCGGGGACCTGCGGTCGGGGGAGGGCCAACAGATCCCGGCCACGGCGTTTCGGTGTTTCAACGTGGGGGGGATCGATTGGCTGGGTCGGCCGTTCGGCAAGACCGTTTCGGTGGGCAAGGGCAAGGTTCAGCCCTTGTGGTTTGGCGTTCAGATCCGTAAGGACCAGGCCGCCGGGCAGTATCAGGGCGCGTTGACGCTGCGTCCGAAGAACGCCGAACCAACCACGGTGACGTTGTCGTTGGCGGTGTCGGATCAAGTCATCGAGGACGCCGGCGACGGCGATTTGTGGCGGCTGGCCCGGCTGCGGTGGTTGGATTCGACGATCGGGCTCGACGACGAGCCGACGGCGCCGTACACGCCGTTGGCGGTGGATGGGGGAACCGTGGCGTGCCTGGGTCGGCGGGTTCAGTTCGGTGACACCGGCCTGCCGGACAGCATCCGAAGCGCATTCACGAAGGCCGGCCGGATCGATAACGGCAAGGACGAAGGACGGGAGATCCTGGCCGGTCCGATCGCGCTGGCTGTGGCGACGCGCGGCGGGGAGGTCAAGTGGACGGGTGGTGCGGCCAAGATCATCAAGACGGCGGCGGGCGCGGCGACGGTTGAATCACGCAGCACCGGCGGGCCGATCAAGATGGTCTGCCAGGCCAAGATGGAGTTTGACGGGTACGTCAACTACCGGATCACGGTGAAGGCGGACCGCGCGGTCGACGTCGAGGACATCCGCCTGGAGATCCCGCTGCGCCGAGACGTGGCGACGTACATGATGGGCATGGGCCGCAAGGGCGGGTATCGACCGAAGGAATGGAAGTGGCAGTGGGACGTTAATCGGGCCAACAACAGCCTGTGGCTGGGCGACGTGGACGCGGGGTTGCATTGTCGTCTGAAGGGGCCGGCGGACGCGTGGGAGCTGTACACCCTGAGGTCGTCGGGCATTCCGGCCGCGTGGGGCAACGGCGGCAAGGGCGGGTGCACGGTCGCCGAGCGGGGAGCGGACAGCGTCTTGATCCGCGCGTACAGCGGCAAGCGCAGGCTCGAGGCCGGCGACGAGCTACAGTACTGTTTCGGGCTGCTGATCACGCCGGTCAAGCCGCTGGACCCTGCGCATTGGCAGCAGCGCTACTACCACGCATACGTGCCGGTCGAGACGGCCGTCAAGGTAGGCGCGAACATCATCAACATCCACCACGGCAACGAGTTGAACCCGAACATCAACTACCCGTTCCGTGCCGTGGACAAGCTGGCCGCGTACGTCAAGCGGGCGCACGCCAAGGACGTCAAGGTCAAGATCTACTACACGGTCCGCGAGCTGAGCAACTACGTCGCGGAGATGTGGGCGCTGCGGAGTCTGGGGCACGAGGTGTTTGTCGGCGGGCCGGGCGGAGGACATTCGTGGTTGTGCGAGCATCTGGTGTCGGACTACGGCAAGGCGTGGCATCACGTGTTCGGCAACGGCGAGGTCGACGCCGCCATCGCCCAAACGGGGTTGAGCCGATGGCACAATTACTATCTGGAGGGCCTGGGCTGGCTGATCCGGCATGTCGGCATCGACGGGTTGTACCTAGACGGGATCGGGTACGACCGAGAGATCATGAAGCGGGTCCGGCGGGTGATGGACCGCACCAAGCCCGGCTGCCTGATCGATTTCCATTCGGGCAACAACTTCCATCCGAACTACGGGCTGAGCAACTGCGCGAACCAGTACATGGAGCATTTCCCGTACATCAACAGCATTTGGTTCGGCGAGGGGTACGACTACAACGAGTCGCCCGACTACTGGCTAGTGGAGGTCTCAGGTCTGCCGTTCGGGCTGTTCGGCGAGATGTTGCACGGCGGCGGGAATCCGTGGCGGGGGATGGTGTACGGCATGACCGGCCGGTACTACCAGAACGCCAACCCGGGGCGGATATGGAAGGTGTGGGACACGTTCGGCATCGCCGACGCGCGGATGATCGGCTACTGGGTACCGTCGTGCCCGGTCCAGGTCGATCAGAAGGATGTCCTGGCGACGGCGTACTGCAAGAAGGACAAGGTGCTGATTTCGTTGGCCAGTTGGGCCAAGGCGCCGGTCCGCTGCCAATTGAAGATCGACTGGCAGGCGCTGGGGTTGAGGCGGGACAAGGCGAACTTGTTCGCACCGGCCATTGCGGGGTTTCAGCCACCCGCGTTGTTCCGGCCGTCTGACGCGATCCCCGTCAACCCGGGTCGCGGCTGGCTGTTGATCCTCGACGAGCGGCCGCACGAGATGCCGGCGACCGCGGACGTCTACAAGGACCGCACGATCCTCCTGGTGGGTCGTTTCGCCGGTGACCGGCTGGGGGCCGGCTGGTCGACGCACCTGTCCAAGCAACCCGACACGAAGCTGACGGTCCGCGACGGGTCAATCGCGATCGAGGCCAAGGCGAACTGCATCGCCTACGCCGAGCGCGGCCTGCCGCCGGACACGACGCTGGTGGACTGCCACGTCTATTCAGGTACGGACCACGGCGCGACGTGGGGGCCGGGCCTGTGCCTGGTCTGGCCTGGCAACAAGATCCTGCGGATCAATCTCCGCGCGGAGGGCCGGCTGGGCGTCGACGACGGCAGATCGCAATGGTTCGGTGGCTTCTCGGCGCCCGAGACCTGGCATCGGTTGCGGATCAGGCTCGAGGACAAACAGGTCCTGGCGGAGATCTCGGCGGACGGACGATTCTGGGAACCGATCCACGCGGCGGACCGTTCGCAGTTCGCCGGCGCGCCGGTGGCCGTGCGACTCGGCAAGATGAGCGGAGACGGGAAGAACGAGGACCACCACGTCCTGGGGCCGCCCGGCGGGTGCGCGATCAAGGCGCTGCGCGTGTTCGGCCCGAAGCGCTAGTGTCGTTTTCAGTAGAAGAGTGTCGTGTTGTGTCCGCGGGTGGCATGGGCAGGCTGAGCGAGGCACGAGCGAAGTCTGCCCGTGCGATAGCGTATCATGGTGCAAACACGGGTAAACGCCGACCCTAACGGGTCGGAGCCTACCCATGCCCCCCAACGGCGCGCGAAACTGTCTGACCGAAAACAGCACCCGTGTGCCCTGGCCGAGCGGCCCGCGGGGACTTGGTGCCTCACTTGGGCGCGATATTCATGGAGATACACGATGCGCGTTCTGTTATTAGTACTGTTCGCGAGCTTGACGACGCCTGCGTTCGTGCGGGCGGGAGCACTGACGTTGCCGAAGCGTGAGCATCCGTTTCTGTTTGCAGACGCCAAGACGATCGCGAGGGCCAAGGCCCGGGCACAAAGGTACCCCTGGGCCAAGACACAGCTCGACGGCATCGTTCGCGGCGC
This sequence comes from uncultured Planctomycetales bacterium, assembly GCA_964403235.1. Lineage (GTDB taxonomy): Bacteria > Planctomycetota > Phycisphaerae > UBA1845 > JAFGLZ01 > JAFGLZ01. The sequence continues at coordinate 9,781 of CAYOGX010000054.1, forward strand.
GGACAAGATCGTCAAGGCGTCCCTCAACGTGCCCGACGAGCCGGGGCAGTGGTCGCACCACTACGTTTGCAAAAAGTGCGGCGCCCGGTTGCGGCACTCCAAGGGCAAGCACGTTTGTGGGAAGTGCAGCGAGACGTACACCGGCTGGCCCTACGACCAGGTGGTCATCACGAGGGTGCACAACGGGAACTGGGCCAACGTCCGGGCGCTTGGGTTGGCGTATGCGTTGACGGGCAACGAGGCCTATGCGGCCAAGGCGCGGGAGATCCTGCTGGCCTACGCCGACAAGTACCTCACCTACCCGCTGCATGACAAGAGGGGCAAGCTGAGCCGATCGGCGGGCCGCGTCTTCGCCCAGACACTCAACGAGGGGGTGGGCATTATCGGCGTGGCGTGGGGGTACGACCTGATCTACAACAGCCCATGCCTGTCGGCCGATGACCGGCGAAAGATCGAGTCGCGGTTCCTAAGGGCCGTGGTCGAGACGATCCGGCGGCACGACGCGGGGATCAGCAACTGGCAGTCGTGGCACAACGCGGGGATGGCGGCGGTGGGATTCTGCCTACAGGACGCAAAGATCGTCTCGGACGCCATCAACGGCAAGAGCGGGCTGCGGTTCCAGTTCGCCAAGAGCATCCTGCCCGACGGGTTCTGGTACGAGGGGACGGCGGCCTACCATTACTACGCGCTGAGCGCGATCCGCTGGGCGGCCGAGGCGGCGCATGCCGCGGGAATCAACGTCTACGACAACGCCGCGCACAAGTCGCTGTACACGGCGCCGATCGAGTACGTGTTCCCGGATCTGCGTTTCCCGGCCGTCAACGACAGCAACGTCTTCCCCATCACCGGCCAGCACGGGTTGTACGAGCTGGCCTACGCGCGGTTCGGCGATCCGAAGTTTCTGACAGTGGCCCGTCACGGGAAACGCAACAGCCTGGAGGCGCTTCTGTGGGGCCCGGACGAGCTGCCGCCCCCGCCGACGCTGGCGCTGGCGAGCAAGGATTTCAAGGGTCTGGGTGCGGCCGTGCTGCGTCAGGGCAGCGGCAAGGATCAGACCTACGTCCACCTGGATTACGGTCCGCACGGCGGCGGGCATGGGCATCCGGACAAGCTGACGATCATCCTGTTCGCGCTGGGCAGGCAACTCGCACCCGATCCATCGCGGCTGGCCTACGCGGCGCCCCTGCACGGTTCCTGGTACCGCCAGACGTTCGCGCACAACACCGTCTGTGTC
>CAYOGX010000055.1:0-10959 GCA_964403235.1 uncultured Planctomycetales bacterium
GGACCACCCGGAGTATCTGGTGGGCGAGAAGGGCCGGAAGTTCCGCTACGGCTGCGGGCGCTGGTCCTCGGTAGACTACGGGGTCGAGGCCGTACGCGACAAGGTCTACCGGATCCTGGCTGACGTCTGCACTCGTTATGACGTGGACGGGATCGAGATGGACTTCTTCCGGCATCCGGTCCTGTTCAAGCCCCAGATGACGGGGGAGCCCGTCACGCAAGCGCACTGCGACCTGCTGACCGAACTGATACGCCGTGTGCGGCGGATGACCGAACAGGTGGCGGCTGAGCGCGGCCGGCCGCTGCTGATCGCGATCCGCATCCCCGACTCGGTCGGCTACTGCAAGGCGATGGGCATCGACCTCGTGCGCTGGCTGGACGAAGACCTGGTCGACATCGTCACGGGGTGCGGCTACTTCAAGCTCGAGCCGTGGGAGACCCTGGTCGCGCTGGGCAAGCGGCACGACGTGCCGGTCTACGCATGCCTCGTGACGCGGCGGATCGCGCCCAGGACCAAGCAGGGCGACGCCGAGCACATGCTCAAGCGCTTCCGCGGCGAGGCGCTCCACGCGTGGCGGGCCGGCGTCAGCGGCATCTACACCTTCAACCAGTTCAACCCCCGCGCCCAGATCTTCCGCGAACTGGGCGACCCGGCGCTGCTCGAGACGTTGGAGCGGATCGACGGGACGGCCTACGTGGAGAAGTCATCCTGGTCCAAGCCGGGCAAGTGGCTCAAGGACGGGCAGACGTTCGTCCGGCCGCCGGGCAAGCCCAAGGACCATTCCAAGGGCGCCCGACCCGCTGGCTGAACCCCGGTTGGTCACGTCACGAACGGGTCGGCACGGTGAACGGGTCGTTGGTTTGTCTGCACCAGGCGGCAAGGCGTCTGCGGTGGTCGGCCAGGATGGCCTTGTGTTGCGGCTTGACGGCCAGGTTCACCGTCTCGCCCGGGTCGCGTTCCATGTCGAAGAGCTGCTCGCGGACGGTCCCGGTCGAATAGACGATGTACTTGTACCGTTCGGTTCGGAGCATCCGTCCCGACAGTTCGAGCCCCTCGCCGGAGTTGCAGAACGTCGTTTCGGACACGACGAAGTCGCGCCAGGTCTTGGGGGTCCGTCCCTCGGCCAGTGGCCGGACGCTCAGGCCGTCGAGGCCCGGCGGCGCGGCGATGCCGGCGTAGTCGCACAGCGTCGGGATCAGGTCCATCCCGCTCGAGACGAGGTGCGTGCGGTCGACGTGCCCGGGCCGGGTCACGCCCTTGTAGCTGACGATGAAGGGCACGCGGGCCGGCTGCTCGTAGAGCACCTGCTTCTGGTTCCACCGGTGGGCGCCCGCGCCGTCGCCGTGATCGCTGGCGAACACGATCAGCGTGTGGTCCAGGTCGCCGGATCTCCGCAGTGTGTCGAGGAGCCGGCCGATCTCGGCGTCGACCATCTCGACGAGGCGGTAGTAGGCCCATCGATACTGCCGCCATCGGTCGGGCTGCCATTCGAGGGTCGGGTAGATCCTGGGGGCCTGGGTCTGGATCGCGCGGAGGGCGTCGGGTTCGTGGGCCGGGATCTCGAAGTTGTCGGGCAGCTTCGGGCATCGGTCGGGGGCGGGGGCATCGCCGATCGGTCCGTTGGGCAGCGTCTGGCCCCGCGCCCACTGGCAGATATCGTGCGGGTTCAAGAATGACGCCACCAGGAAGAACGGCTTAGTCCGTTGCGTGGCGAGGAACTTGGCGCAGGCGGGCGCGACGTCCGGGTCCTTCTTCCTGCGGGGGTTCGCGCCGACGGGACACGTGACGGTCGCGAACCCGTGCACGCGCTTCTGGGTCGTCGGGACGGGCAGGTGCCATTTGCCGGCGTACCCGCAGTCGTAGCCGGCATCGGAGAAGACCCTGCCCAGCATGGGGACGCGGATCTCGTGTTCTGGCATGTTGATGGTTACGCCGGTTTCGTGCGGCATGCGGCCGGTCATCATGACCGTCCGGGACGGCACGCACAGGGGCTGGGCGCAGTAGGCGTTTTCGAACCGGGCGCCGGTCCGGGCGAGGCTGTCCATGGCGGGCGTCTTGAGGTCGGTGTTTCCGGCGCAGCTCATCGCGCCGGCGAACTGCTGGTCGGTCATGATGTACAGGATGTTCGGCCGACGGCGGTTGGCGCCGTCCTTGTTTCGGGCATGAGCGTGTCGTCCTGACAGCATATGCGTAGCCCCCAGACCGGCCAGGGTCGTGCCGGCGGATTTCAAGAATCGTCTTCTGTCCATGTGGCATTACCCCCACATCTGATGGAGCGTGGTGACGGCGGCGTCGGCCATTCGTCGGCCGGCGTCGGCGCACAGCCATCGGCTCAGGATCGGTTTGGCACCGTACGCACCGCGTTCGGCCTGGTCGGTGGTGGCGACGTAGGTGGAGACGCGGGCGTTGGCCAGCTCGACCACGAACGTCGAGGGGGCCGGCGACCATTTCTTGATGTCCAGCCCGATGCCCACGAAGATCTCGGCCGGCAGCGCGACCACCCCGACGTCGCCGATGCGAATCACCTGGACAGGGACGTCGGCGATCTTGCCGTCGTGGGGCCAAGCCTCGCCGCGTTTTAGCGTGTAGTCCTCGAACGGCGACCGTTTGGGTTTGGCCCGCAGGGCCTTCAGTTCGGCGAATAGGGCCTCGTCTCGCGTGTAGTAGGGGATCGACAGCGTCACGATGCGGCTGTCCAGGGCCAGGGCCGTCATCGGCTCGGCCCGTTCGGACGCATGAAGGGCCACGCCCGCCAGGCCGCGACCGATCTGGACTGCCTTGGCCGGTCCGCTCCTCGGCAGGTTCGTGGGATCGTGGGGCACGTGGTTGATATCACCGCACGTGCCCTGGAACAGCAAGGTGACCACGTCGGACCCGTGCAGGGCGGCCACGGCTCGCGCCATCTCGCCGGGCCAGTCGGCCGAGATGAACTTCGCGCTGCCCCCGCCGATGACGTCAACGTGTAACGCGAAGTTCACCGCCATGCCCATCAGCTTGCCGTCGACGTCGACGACGCTCAGCGTCTGAAGCTGCGGATCGGTCGGGCCGGCCGGCGCGATCACCTCGTTCTCTCGCCCCCGCGCGCCGAACACCTCCGTGCCGTCCTTCAGCCGGAACAGACGGTTGTGCGCGTAGCCCTCGGCGTGGGCGGAGCCGACGCGAAGGGTGGACGGTTTCATGCCGTCCACGGCCATTCGCACCGCATGTGCGATGTGTTTGGGCAGCTCGACCGCCCATTCGGTGGCCGGCGGGACGACGGCGTCCTCGCGCAGCTCCGGACCGGTGTGCGTGTGCGTTGCGCAGACCATGACGTGTTCGGGCGGGATGCCGACGTCGGCCTGGATCAGCTTGCGGGCGCCCTCGGTGGCCTCCGCGTCGATCGAGATCAGATCGCACGAGACCAGCGCGATCCGCCGCCCGTCATGCTCGATGACCATGGCCTTGGCGTACAAATCGTCGCGAACGGACTTGGCGACGCGGTCGTGGAAGTAACCAGCCATCGAGACGCCCGCGGGCGGCGTGATGACCTGTTGGGCGCATCCGGCACAGCAGACAATAGGTTCGGGCAGCTGTTCGCTCATCGTGTGGGTATCCTCTACTCGTCGTCCTTATCGTGCGTATCGATGTCGAGCGGGGCGTGCATGTGTTTTTCCGGGTGCGGTTCGCGCAAGGCACGATAGATACAGAACGCGCACAAGGCCAGCACCATCCCCACGCTGCCGATCAGCATGGCCCAGCCGGCCGGCGTGAGCCCACCGGCCGGGGCTGCGGCCGCCAGCAAATCGCTCGATCCGGTCATGCGTCAGGCTCCTCAGGCTGCGGGTCAGGATGCGCAGCGATGATCCGAGCGAACCGCTGGCGATAGGCGACCTGGCTGAGGGCCACCACCCCCACCAGAAACAGCCCCAGACAACAGAAGACGCCGCGGGCGATGGCGGCCTGTGACTCGGCGAGTTCTCGGGCGGCAGAGGCCCCGGGCTCGAGCTTGCCCAGCCAGTCGGGCAGGGCGGCCGCGTCGATGTCGGGTGCGTCGTGCAGCAGGCCCGGTTTCGGCCCTAGCAGCTCGACCAGGCGGGCGTTGATGATGTCCACCTGTTCGTCGGTGAGGTCGTCATGGTCAGGCAGCTCGGATTCGGTCGCCAGTCCGAGCCACTCCCGGCCGAGCCCGGCATAGGCCGCGTCTTCGTAGACCGTCCGGACGGCCAGCTTGCCATGCAACGTTGGGACCATGCCCCGGACGTAATCGGGGGCATACGTCTTGACCCACAGCCCGAACACGACGATCAGGAACGTCGGTGTGATGTAGCGGATGACGAAGCCGTAGCCGGGGGGCAGACCCAACTCCGCGCCGCGACGGGCCTCGTTGATGCCCCGACGCGTGCCTAGGACCCACCCGAAGATCAAGACCTGGCCGGTCGCGCCGATGTAGATCATCAACTGGTTGACCCAAAAGTCCGCGTGGTCCAAGGCAATGGCGTTCTTGCTGAAGTACATGATCGGCAGGGCGCCGGCCAGGGTGATGGCGCCGAGGACGGCCACGCTGGCCCGTCGTCGCAGCCCGAACCCTTGCTCGAGGAACGCGATCGCCGGCTGGAGCATGCTCAGTGAACTCGTCAGCGCCGCCAACCACAGCAATCCAAACCACAATCCGCCGAACCATCGGCCGCCCGGCATGAAGTGCATGATCGAGGGCAGCGTGATGAACCCTAGCCCGAAGGTGCTGCCCTTGGCGTTCTCGGGGCCGAGGAACAGAAACGCCGTGGGTACGACGATCAGCCCGGCCAGCACCACCTCGCAGAACTCATTGGCGCTCGTCGCGCTCAGCCCACTGAGCACGACGTCGTCGTCCGGGCGCAGGTAGCTGGCATACGTGAGGATCAGCCCGAATCCCAGACTCAGCGAGAAGAAGATCTGCCCCGCCGCCGCCACCCAGACGTTGGGATCCCCCAGCTTCGCCCAATCGGGGTTCCACATGAATCCCAAGCCGGTCGAGATCCCCGGCAACGTGAGCACGCGGACCAGGATCAAGATCGCGCAGCCGATCAGAAGGGGCATGGCGAACTTGCAGAAGGCCTCAATGCCCCGGGTCACGCCGCGGTAGATCAGCAGGAAATTCGCCCCGAAGCTGATCGCGACGCAGCCCAGCATGACCTTGGCCCCGAGCGAGAAGACGGAACCGTTGTCCGCCAGTCCGCAGGAGCTGCCGAAGAACCCGTCGGAGGCCTCGACGACCTTGCTAACGACGGCCGAATGTCCGGTGACGTCCTTCGTGGCGTCGACGAAGAGTTGGTCGAAAGCGCCCCCGAAAAACTTGACGGCGTAGAACAGGCACCACGACTCGACGAAGACGTAATACATGTAGATCACGACCGGCAGCATGAGTTGCAGCGCGCCGATGAAGCGGGCGAGCGGATGGTTCCAGATGGCCGACAGGATCCCCGGCGGGCTGTTCACGCCCCGACGCCCGCCGAGCCGGCCCATCGTCCACTCGCACCAGCAGATGGGGATGCCCAGCAGCAGGAAGCTGATGACGTAGGGGATCATGAACGCGCCGGCGCCATTGTTGACGGCCACGCCGGGGAACCGCAGGAAGTTGCCCAATCCGACGGCCGAGCCGGCCACCGCCAGAATCACGCCGATCTTCGAGCCCCAGTTCTCGCGCTCGCCATTGGTGAGTTGGGCGTTTGGACCGGTCATGCGTCCGTTTCCGGGTAGGCCCCCAACGGCCGGCACCGCCGGTCCTACGCGGACCGTTGCCGCGCCATCGAGGCATGATGCGTGTTGTACCGTGTGTTTTCAAGCGTTTTCCGCTGCGACGGTCGCCGGTTTCCTTCGATGATCTCCCGTCGAACTGCCTTGGCCGACCGGGACGCTCGAAGACGCGCGCCTCGACCTTGACCTGCGCGCAGGCCCCGGCCCGCGCCCATTCGACGGCGTGGCCGAACAACTTGGGTCCGATGCCCTGACCGCAGCCGCGGCTTGAACCCTGACATGGATCGCGATGTCGGGCAAACGCCCCCTTGCCCCGACGGCCCGGTGGATGGTATAGTCGTCTGGTTTGACGTGGCATGGAACGGGCTCGATCATCTCGTGGTTCGGTCAAGAGGGGTCGTTTTAACGTTCGCTGGGGTCGTCGTTACCCGCGGACTCCGGTGGTCCGGTGCCGTGGTCGATGATACCACCGGCCGAACCGGTGAAAGACAATAGGGCGTGTACCCAAGTGGCCAAAGGGGACGGGCTGTAAACCCGTTGGCGTTTGCCTTCGCTGGTTCGAATCCAGCCGCGCCCAGTGCCTTCCGTTGCCACTTTTTCCGGCGGTTACGTTGGGTTTCTCGCAGTTTGGGGCCCCACCCGAGGCTTGGGGGGTGGATGGGCCCGGTTTGCACCGTAGGGGCCCCTGAATGGGCACCGTCGCAAGGCAGCCGATGACCAGCACCCGCGCGGAGACCTGTACCGGCGGGAACGAGTTGACGGCAACGGGGCCTGGACCTACACTCGAGATGGCCGCGAAGGATTGCAACATCCTTAAGGTTAAGGCATTTACGGCGAGCTAGCCCGAAGGGTCGGGCCGGCCGCCATGAGGGCCAAGGGTATTGGGTACCACCACAGACGGCTCAAACGTCGGCTTCTTCTCGTCGTTCAAGAAGTTCTTCTTGCGCGGCGTGGCGGCGCTCCTGCCCACGCTTTTAACAATCGCGATACTTATTTGGGCTTACGACCTTGTGGATATCTACATCGGTCAGTACATCAACGAGGGCTTCATCAGGACCCTGGCCAGGCTGGTGGGGGCCCCCGCGCAGAGCACGGTCGACCCCGACGTGGATACGCTCAGATACGGTACGCGGACCGGCGAGCTCGACGAGGAGGGGCGATGGATCACGCGCGAGTACAAGTTGGTCCACCATCCCGCCCACCGGGGCGATCCCACCCAACGGGGCGACGAGACGCTGGTGTATCGGATCGCGCTATGGCGGATAGCTTTTGCAAAGTACAAGTTGGGATTGGCGGGCTTTCTCCTGGCCATCGTGCTGGTATACTTCATGGGCTTTTTCGTGGTGGCCAGCTTCATCGGCCGAACCGCTTGGGGCCTCTTGGAGCGATTTCAGCAGCGGGTCCCGTTGGTGAACGCAATCTACCCGTACGTCAAGCAGGTCACAGACTTCCTGCTGAGCGAGAAGCGGGTGGCCTTTCACGGCGTGGTGGCCGTGGAGTATCCTCGCAAGGGGCTCTGGTCGCTGGGGCTTCTTACGGGCACGGCCCTCCGATCGCTGGGCCAGGTGACGCGGGGCGACCTGGTGACGGTCTTTATCCCGAGCAGTCCGACGCCCGTGACCGGCTACGTGATTACCGTTCCTCGCTCAGATGTGATAGAGTTGTCGTTGAGCATCGACGAGGCACTGCGGTTCACGATCAGCGGAGGTGTGATTAAGCCGGACAGGGAGACCTCTGAGGGCGAGCTGAGCGAGGAGGACCTGACCACGGCGATCGGGACCAGCTTTCATATGAGGCCGTTGGCACCGCCCGCCGCCGAGGACCTCGGGCCGCAAGGCACCTCGGGGGACGGATCAGATGGAGGTACCCAACGCGAGCGCGAAGAAGGGCATGATCGGACATCTTGACAGGCCAGGAGGATTTGCTGTGCAGATCTCGGTCACAGGACGACACATGGACCTCAGCCCAGAACTGCGGACCTATGCCGAGACCAAGGCCGCCAAGTTGAGCAGATTCTACGACCGCATCCGGTTCATCGAGGTGATCCTCAACGGTGAAGGCAATGGGTTCGAGGCGGAGTTGGTCGTCAAGGGGGAGCACAAGAACGTGTTTGTGGCGAAAGAGCGCGGCGAGGACATGTACGCCGCGGTGGACTTGGTGATGGACAAGATCGAACGGCAGCTTACTCGACACAAAGAGAGATTCCGAAATCGCAAACATCGAGGTCAGCGAGGCCCCAAGTCTGAAGGGGACGTAGGGACCTGACCGTAGCAGGAAGACCATGAAGCTGAGCGACTTTATCGTAGCCGAGGCCATCATCCCGGAGTTGCAGAGTACGGATCGCAACGGGGTGATCCGTGAGCTGGTGGAGAGCCTCAAGAAGTATGGGAAGGTGGCGGCGGGCGACGTGGAAGCGATCGTTCGTGCCGTCATCCAGCGGGAGAACCAGGGCAGCACGGGCTTCGGGAAGGGCGTGGCCGTACCGCACGCCAAGCATTCGGCCGCCAAGAAGATGGTGGCCACGATCGGCCGAAGCAGTGCCGGTGTGGATTTCGCCGCCCTCGACCGCGCCCCAGTGTATTCGGTGGTTTTGTTGCTGAGCCCGCAGGACCATCCGGACGAACACTTGCAGGCGATGGAGAGCATCTTCCGGCACCTCCAGCAGGACAACTTCCGGCGGTTCCTCAGGCAGGCCGACTCCGTCGAAGCCATCGTCGACCTGATCGAAGAGGCCGACGGAAGCCCGTCCTGAAGCGCCGCCGGGAGCCGCAGCGCGCTACTCTTGGCCGTCGCCCGACAGGTGGATCGACCTGATGGAGTGTGTCGTGCTCGAGTCGCAATCGGAACCGCTGGAGATGGAACGGGAGGTGACGGTCCTGAACGAACAGGGCTTGCATGCGCGCCCGGTGATGCAGTTCGTGGACACGGCTGCTCAATTCGTGTCCGAGGTCAGGGTGCAGTGTAACGACACGATCGTCGACGGCAAAAGCCCGATGGAGATGATGCTGCTGGCGGCCACCCAGGGCACGCAGTTGAAGCTGACGGCGCGTGGGAGCGACGCGGCCCGGGCACTCGACGCCCTGGCCGAACTGATCGAGAGGGGATTCAACGAGGAGTAACCCGTCTCGCGGCGAACGGGTGCGGCTTCACGACGTAACGGAGCGCCATGGAGATCAGAAAGGGCATTCCGGCCTCACCAGGTGTCGCGGTCGCGCCGGCGGTCGTGCTCGACGCGGAGGACTACCGGATCACACAGGTGTCCGTGCCGCCAGAGCAGGTCGAGCACGAGCTGGGCCACGTCGACATGGCGCTGGAGGCGGCGCGGAAGGAGCTGACGGAGTTGCGTGACCGCACGGCCGCTCGCCTCGGCCGGGAGACGGCCGCCATCTTCGACTTCCACCTGGGGGTGCTGACCAACGAGGGCTTCCGGCAAAAGCTGCGCGATTCGGTGTCAAACAACTGCCACACCGCCGTGTACGCCGTTAGCCGGACCATGCACGAATATCAGCGGCGGTTCCTCGACATCGGTGAGCCGGTCTTCAATGACCGCGTAAAAGACGTCTACGACATCGAGAAGCGATTGCTGAGGAACCTGTTGGGTCACAACCGCGAGGACCTCGCCCACCTGACCGAGCCCGTGGTGGTCATCGCCCACGACCTGACGCCATCGCAGACGGCGCAGTTGGACCGATCGAAGGTGCTGGGGTTCGTGACGGACGCAGGGGGACTGACGTCGCACACGGCCATTCTGGCACGGAGTCTGGGCATCCCGGCGGTGGTGGGCCTGAACGACATCACGTCCGACGTTTCCGGCGGCGATCTGGTCATCATCGACGGCACGAAGGGATTGGTGATCTGCAAGCCGGACGAGCTGACGCAGCAGGAATACCAGCAAACGGGCGAGCGCCTGATCGAGTTCGGGCACGAGCTGGACGAGCTGCGGGAGCTGCCGGCGGTGACGCTGGACGGTGCCGAGATCGAGCTGCTGAGCAACATCGAGTTTCCCCACGAGGTGGCCACCAGTCTGTCCCGCGGTGCGCAGGGCATCGGGCTGTACCGAACCGAGTTTCTGTACTTGCGGGGTGAGGAGGCGCCGACCGAAGAAGATCACTACCAGGCGTATCGCGACGCGATCGAGGCGGCGGGGGACAAGAGCATCGTGATCCGTACCGTGGACCTGGGCGCGGACAAGTACATGCGGAACGGCGGGGAAGACCGGGAACGCGAGGGGAACCCGGTGCTGGGCTTGCGGTCGATCCGCTTCGCGTTGGCCCACGTCGAGATCTTCAAAGCGCAGTTGCGGGCGATCCTGCGGGCGTCGGTCCTGGGCAACGCATCGATCATGTTCCCGCTGATCACCAAAATCACGGAGCTCCGACAGGCCAAGTGGATCCTGGCCGAGGCCATGGAGGACCTCGACGAGGACGGCGTCAAGTACCGCAGGGACATCCCGGTCGGCATCATGATCGAGACCCCGTCGGCGGTGGCGATGGCGGGTCGGCTGGCCAAGGAGGTCGACTTCTTCAGCATCGGCACGAACGACCTGATCCAATACACGCTGGCAGTGGACCGTTCCAACGAGCGCGTGGCCTCGCTGTATACCGGAGCGGACCCGGCGGTTATTCGATTTGTGCGCGACGTGATCCGCACAGCCGCCCGGCAAGGCGTCGAGTGCTGCCTGTGCGGAGAAATGGCGGGCGACCCCGCGTTCACGTTGCTGCTGACGGGGTTGGGGCTGCGGAAACTCAGCATGGCCCCCAACGACATCCCCGAGATCAAGCAGGTGATCCGAAAGGTGACCATCGCGCATGCCGAGAAGGTGACCCGCAAGGTGCTGACGATGGAGAGCGATCGGGAGATCCACAACTACCTTCGGGACGAGTTGCGAAAGGTCCTGCCCGAGATCCCTTGATCGCGGGCAGGCGGTGATACGTGGTTGCGGCGCGGACTGGGGCAGGGCGCCGCAGGGACAACAAAGTAAGAGGAACGAGGCAGCCGATCGGAGCGACTGAACGGGCGTTGCAACACAGGGTGGCTATTCGGTTCGTCGTGACGGGGGACACGCGTTTCCTGTCACATCGCGATATGCTCCGGCTCTTCGAGCGGGCGATTTCGCGTGCGGACCTGCCGATCCGCTACTCCGCGGGGTTTAACCCCAGGCCACGTTTGTGGCTGCCGCTGCCGCGGAGCGTGGGTGTCGCCTCGGATGACGAACTGCTCATCGTGGCGCTGGAACGGGCCGAGACC
>CAYOGX010000056.1:0-10893 GCA_964403235.1 uncultured Planctomycetales bacterium
CCGGGCGTCGTCGAAGGCGGCCTTCATCGTCGGCCTGTGGATCTGCGTGACGTGGCTGGGACCGCTGTTCGCCGAGGTCGTCCGCTTTGGTGCGTCTGACCTGAAAGAACCCCCCTGCGACATCGCGGCCTACAGCCCGATCGTGACGCTGCTGGCCGTCTTGGACGACTGGGCGGTCAACACGACCTTCCCGCTGGCCGTCCAGGTGGCGCTGGCCGGGGCGATGGCGGCCGTCTACTACAGGCCGCGCAGAAAAAAGGGGACGGGAGTCTTTTCCGGGTAAGCGCAGACACAGAAAAGACTCCCGTCCCCTTTTTCGATCGTCAGTAGGGTTCGGGGTCGCGGTTCAGTTCGTGGATCTGCCTGAGCGTTTCCGGTTCGGTCTGGATGGTGATCCGATCGTCGGGCTGCAAGACGATGTCGGCCGTGGGAAAGAACGTGGACTCGCCGTCGCGCGTGTGCGACAGGACAAAGACGTGTTGGCCCTTGCCCAGGTTGCGGATCTCCTGGCCGACGAGGTCCGAATCGCGGTTGACGACGAGGTTGGCGACGGCCAGCAGGCGGTCGCCCACGTAGAACGAGTTGACGATCGATCGGTCGCTGGAGCTGGTGGCGAACAGCGGGGCCGCCAGCTCCGACGTGCTGAACGCGAGTTGGATCCCGAGGGAATCGCGAAGTTTGCCGGCCAGCTCCTGGTCAAACATCCGCAGCACGACGCGGATGCCCGGCTTGAGCTTCCGCGCATCCAGGGCCATCTCCAGGTTGGCCAGGTCGTCGTCCGTCGCGAGGATGATCGACTTGGCGTGCGCCAGGTTGAGGTCGTCGAAGATCCCCTCCTCCCGGCTGTGACCGATACGGACGGGGATCCCGTACCTTCGAGCATAAGCGAGGTTCGGGCACTGGGGGTCCTTCTCGAGCACGGCCACCTTCTCCCCCAGCGAGATGAGCTGTTGGAGTATCCGAAGACCCACCTTGCCCAGCCCGCACAACACGACGTGGTTGTCCAATGTCTTGCACATGGCTTGAACCCACTCTGTTGACGTCTCGTCCCGGCGCAGTAAATGGTAGCTAAATCGAACGATCCCATCGAGGATCACCAGCAATCCGAGAGGCGGCAGCACGACGTAGAACAGTTGCAGGACCCAGTGCTCCGGGAAGTCCAACAAGTGCTCCATGAAGACCAGACAGTAGGTGATGTATAGCGCTTCGGCATAGCCCAACTGCTTCTGGGCGTAGAGCGCGCGAAAACACATGCCGCCGACCAAGAGCAGGCCGATCAGTCCGCCCAGCATCGGTAGGAAATCGCGGACCGGACGTCTGAGGTAGTACAGATGCGCTCGAAGACGACGCACGGGCGTTCGCATGGGACCGTAGTATCCCGCGACGGGCGTTGCGTGTAAACGGCATGCCCTGGTACCCGAACGAATTGGAGGTACCATGGTAAGCGCGCTTCGGTGCCGGGCGGAATGGAGCGAGGGCACGAAGGTGAAACGGCGCACTGCAATTCTGTTGGCGGTTCCTTGCCTGGCGTCTTTGGCAACGACGCCGGTATCGGGCGAAGTCAGCCGTGACGGCGCGGGGGTTTCGTTTCGACTGGTTTCGGAGGTCTCGTTGGGACGGTTCGGGGGCCTCCCCTACTGCGTCGACCTTGACGGCGACGGTGCCGTCGACGTTCTGTGGCTTCAGTCGCCGGGCCTGTTCCATTCGAAGGTCTTCGACGTGCCGCCCTGGAAGGGCCGATTCAGCGAGGCGGAGCGGAATCATTTCTGCCTAACGGCCACCGACGCGACGGGAAAGATGCGTTGGCGGATCGGGCAGCCGTGGCGCGGGAAACGCCCGTTCGTGACCCACAGTGCCGAACGGGCACTCGACTGTGCGGACCTCGACGGGGACGGCGTGCTCGAGGTCGTCTGCGCGCGGCGCGACGGGTTGCTGGTCATCAATGCTCGAACCGGCGCGGTCGAGCGGTCCGTCAAGGCGAAGGCTGACAACGTTCAGATCGTCTGTCTGGCCCATACGGGCCGCGGACCGACGGACTGGACGGTGCTGGCCAAAAACGCCGAACGCGCCTATCCGCCCCACGAATACGCCAATCCCGCCTGGTTCTACGATGCCCAGCTGCGTCTGCTCAAGACGGCCGACTACCTCGGCGCCGGGCACACGCCGCTGGCCGTCGACGTCGACGATGACGGGTTGGACGAGTTCGTCATCGGGTACAACCTGGTGGATCACGACCTGGCGACCCTGTGGTCGTATCGGCCGACGACTGAGGACAAGTGGGACGCGGGCGAGATGCACGTCGACGACGTCGTCGTTGGCCAGCTCGGTGGACGAGCCTGCGTCGCCCTGGCCGCCAGCGACACCGCATATCTGCTTGACGCCAAGGACGGAGACCTGATCTGGAAGCGCAAGGGCGTCCACCCGCAGCACTGTCAGATCGGCCGGTTCGATCCGGGGCGGCCTGGCCAGCAGGTCTTCGTTCACAACAAGCGTGCCGACCTCCAGCTCTATGACGCCGGGGGCAGGGAGCTGTGGCGGATGACCCCGCCGGAGAATTTCCCGCTGGGTCGGGCCGCGCCGTGCAGGCGACAGAAGTTCCACGTGTTCGACCCGACGACGGTGCTGAGAGGTCTCGGACCGTCCGGCACCGACCTGCTGATCTTCACGGACGGCGGTTGGCCGTGCGTCATCAACGGCACGGGACGGCGGTGTCTGGAGTTACCCCACACGCCTAACGCCGCCCAGGACTGGGGCGAGGTCCCCGGCCGGCCGGATGACTACGGGTACGGCTACTACGCCCGCGTGGCGGACTTCGACGGCGACGGTCGCGTCGAGGTCCTGATCAACGACCGGCGTTTCGCCTGGTTCTACGAGATCGAGAAGGCAAATCCGACAACGCGCCAACCGGCGGTCGCCCCGCGCTCCGATGCCCGTGTGCTCCACGCGGACCTGGAGCACTACACCGACGGCGTCGTCCAGCCGCTCAACGCGGGCGTGCGCTGGCTGGGCGATCCGTTTGCCGGTCGACCCGAGGGCACGGTGAGCATCACCAGGGACTTCGCGTTCGCCGGGTCCCGCTGCGCCCACGTGCGTACCGACCGCAACGACCGGATCGCGCGGATACGGTTGCAGAAGCGCTTCGACGCGCCGGCCGTCACGGGGGATGCCGTCGCTGAGGTGGTGTTCCGCCCCGTCCGCGACAAAGCGGTCGACCTCGAGGACATCACCGTCCTGGAGATCAAGGCCTACAGCGGCGGTGCCGCGGGCGTCATCGTCCGTGCGACCGGTGACGCAAAGATCGGCACCTATCGGCTGGACGTCTTGCATGGCGACGAGAAAGACCCGAGCAAACGCGTCCGCGCCGACGGCGTGGTCAAGGGCCTCAAACAAGCCGAGTGGATTCGCGTCATCCAACACCGAAGGAAAGGCAGCGGCCGGGTCGACTTATGGGTCGGCCCGCCGGATCGCGAGCGACGGGTGGGCACGTGGGCGGATCTGGATCCGGCCGCCGACCTCGGTCGCGTCGAGATCGGCGATACGTCGACGTCCAAGTACCGCGGCTCGGGTCACTGGGATGACGTTCGCATCGGCGGGCGGCTGGCGTCCGGCCAAAAGCCCGCGCCGCCCGAGCCACCGCTCCGTGACGTTGGCAAGGAGCTGCCGGTCATCGAAACGCCCATCGTCGTCGGGCGTGCGAAACAGCTCTTCGTCGACGACGCCGTCATCGACTCGACCACCGGCCTGAAACGCACGCTCCACCCGGTCAACAAGCACGCCGCCAACCCGTTGGTCGTCGCGGACAGGCCGTGGGAGGGAAAGTGTGTCCTGCTGTACGGCGCCGTCGTCCGCGACCCGGCCTTGAGCAAGTTCCGGATGTGGTACCTGGCGTGGGGCAAGCACGTCGGGCAGCCGTCGTTCATCTGCTACGCCGAATCGGCTGACGGGCTGCGCTGGACCAAACCGGACCTTGGACTGCACGCGTTCCGTGGCTCGAAGGACAACAACATCGTCATCACCGGCATCACCAGCAACACGACGATCATCTACGACCCGCGCGACCCCGATCCGTTTCGTCGCTACAAGGGCGTCATCCGCGGGCGCGGCACGCGCGGGTACACGTCGCCTGATGGTCTGCATTGGCGCGACGTGGGCGTGCTGCTCGACCAGTGCTACGATTCGACGTCCGTGCAGTGGGATCCGGTCGGCGAGAAATGGATCGCCTGTGCCAAGATCTTCCGCGATGGCAAGCGCGCCCGCGGCTACGCCGAGAGCAAGGACTTCTTTCACTGGTCCGATACGTACTTCATGATGACCGTCGACGAGCGCGACGCGCCGGGCGACCAGATGTACGCCATGTCCATCTTCTATTACGAGACCGTTTATCTTGGCCTGCTTCGCATGTTCCACACCTCGAGCGGCATCGTCGACATTCAACTGTCCACCAGCCGAAACGCGAGACACTGGGACCGCCAGATCCGCGCCCCGTTCATCCCCACCACGCCGAAGCGCGGGGTCTGGGACTACGGGAACAACGCCCCGGCCACCAATCCGCCCATTCGCGTCGGCGACGAGCTGTGGTTCTACTACAGCGGCCGAGGCACCCACCACAACGAGGTACCCAACACCGGTGCGATCGGGCTTGGCACGCTGCGCGTCGACGGGTTCATCTCGATAGACGCGGGCGCGTCGGCCGGGACACTGACGACCAAGCCGCTACGCTTGAAGGGCCGGACGCTCTACGTGAACCTGAACGCGGCCGCCGGCCAGCTCCGCGCCGAGATCATCGCACCCAACGGCCAGGTCATCGCGCCGTTCTCGTTGGCCAACTGCGAGCCCGCCTGCGCCGACCGCGTCCGCCAGCCCCTACGTTGGCGTGGCGCCACCCACCTCGGCGCGATCGGCGATCGCCCGGTCCGCCTCCGCTTCCGACTCGAGAACGGCATGCTTTACGCGTTCTGGGTAGAATAGGCCGCACGTAGAGTCTGGTCCGATCTCCGGTGGCTGGAGAGTAGCGCGTGACCCGAGGTGACTGGAACGCCTCAAAGAGAGGGCTTTGGTATGAACCGACGCGAGTTTCTTGGCAATGCGGGGATGGGGGCGTTGGGCCTGTCGGCGGTGCGTCAGTCGGCGGTCGCGGAGGCGGCGGCGGGCGGTTCGGGCGATCGGCCGAACGTCCTTTGGATTACGTGCGAGGACATCAGCCCGAACCTGGGGTGTTACGGCGATGCGTACGCGGTGACGCCGAACCTGGATCGGCTGGCGACACAATCGGTGCGATACGACAACGCGTTCGCCCCGATCGGCGTGTGCGCGCCGGCGCGGTCGTGCCTGATCACGGGTATGTATCCGCCGTCGATCGGCACACAACACATGCGTTGCCAGGGGACGCTGCCGGAGCACGTCAGGTGCTTCACCGAGTACCTCCGGCAGGCCGGGTACTACTGCTCGAACAACGTCAAGACGGACTACAATTTCAAGCACCCGCGAAGCGCATGGGACGAGTGCAGCCGAAAGGCGCACTGGCGGAAGCGGAAGAAGGGCCAGCCGTTCTTCAGCGTGTTCAACTTTACGAGCTGCCACGAGAGCCAGATCCGTCTGTCGGAGGACAAGTACCGCAAGCGCACGGCGGATTTCACGCGCGCCGAGTTCCACGATCCCGCCAAGGCCCCCGTGCCGCCCTATCACCCCGACACGCCCGAGGTGCGGCGCGACTGGGCCCGCTACCACGACATGATCACGTTCATGGACAAACAGGTCGGCGGCATCTTGCGGCAATTGGAGCGGGACGGCCTGGCCGACGACACGATCGTGTTCTTCTATTCCGACCACGGCGCGGGCATGCCGCGGAGCAAGCGGTGGCTGTACGATTCGAGCCTGCGCGTCCCGCTGCTGATCCGTCTTCCCGCCAAGTTCCGTCACCTGGCGCCGGGCAAGCCGGGCACGAGCACCGATCGGTTGGTCAGCTTCGTGGACTTCGGCCCGACCGCGCTGAGCCTGGCCGGCGTGACGATCCCGTCGCACATGCAGGGCAAGGCGTTCCTGGGCGAGCGAGCGGCCCGGCCGCGGGAATACGTCTACGGGTACCGCGACCGGATGGACGAGCGCTACGACATGCTGCGGTGCGTGCGGGACAAGCGGTACAAGTACATCCGCAACTACATGCCGCACCTGCCGTGGTTCCATCATCAGCACATCGCCTACATGTACCAGATGCCGACGATGCGTGTCTGGCAGCGGCTCGCGGACGAAGGCAAGCTGACCGGCCCGCCCGCCCGGTTCATGCAAATGACCAAGCCGCCCGAGGAGTTGTACGACACACAGGCCGACCCGTGGGAGGTGGACAACCTGGCCGGCGACCCGAAACATCGAGATGCGCTGAAACGGATGCGCCGCGCGCACCTGGCGTGGATGAAGGACATCCACGACCTCGGTCTGCTCCCCGAGGCCGACCTGCGCACGCGGTTCGGGCACAAACCGCCGTACGAGGCGGTGCGTCAGGATCCGAGTCTGTACCCGCAACAGCGCATCCACGACGCGGCCGGGCTGGCCACGCGGATGGACGCGAGCGCGGTCCCCAAGCTGATCGTGCTGCTGTCCGACGCCGACGCAGCCGTGCGCTATTGGGGGGCGCTGGGTCTGGTCGCGCTGGACGACAAGGCCAAGCCCGCCGCCGATACGTTGTCCAAGGCGACGAAAGACCCGTCGCCCAACGTGCGTCTGGTCGCGGCCGAGGCGCTGTGCCAGCTCGGTGGCGTCGAGCAAGCGTTGCCCGTCGTGATCGACGGCCTGGAGCACGACAACGAATGGGTCCGCTTGCAAGCGGCGAATATCCTCGACCGCCTCGAGGACCAGGCCCGGCCGGCGCTGCCACAGATCAAGCACGCCCGCAAGCAAGCGGACAAATACGTGGCGCGTGTGCTCGACCACGTACTGGCAGACCTGGCGCGCTGAAGACGTGCCGGGACCCGAGCAGTACTCCATTTGCAGGTGGCCGCGGGGCGAGCGTACAATTCCGACCGGCGCGGCCGGCCTCGGCCGTGGGACGATCGGACGACACCGAGAATCGAGCATGATGACCGAGCGCGAACGTTACCTGGCTACGCTGCTGTTCGACAAGCCGGATCGAATCCCGTTCTCGCCAGGCGGCGGTCGCAAGTCGACACTGGCGGCCTGGCGCCAGCAGGGCCTGCCGGAGGACGTCAGGGACTATCGACGCTACGCGGCTGAGCTGTTGGGCATCGCGCTGCCGCCGTCGGTCGAGCACGTCTCCATGGGGGTGGACTTCCGCATGATCCCGCAGTTCGAGGAGAAGGTCGTCGAGGACCTCGGCGCCACGTGGATCGTCCAGGACTGGAAGGGCAACGTGTGCGAGATCTCCAAGGAGTACGACGTCTCGTACCTGCGCGAGGCGATCGACTTCGTGACGCGCCGGTGGGTCCGCTGTCCGGTCGAGACGGGCGCGGATTGGGAGGCCATGAAGACGCGCTACATCGTCGACACGCCGGGCCGGTTCCCCGACGACCTGGCCGATCGAGGCCGGCGCCTCCGCGATCGCACCTACCCGTCCGGATTGGTGTTCAACGGGCCGTTCTGGCAACTGCGCGAGTGGCTCGGCTTCGAGGGACTGTGCATGCTGTTCCTGGACGACCCGGCGCTCGCCCAAGACATGGTCGATTTCTGGGAGCAGTTCGTCGTGCAGCTCCTCGAGCGGATCTTCGAGCACCACGTGCCGGACTACGTGCTGATCTGCGAGGACATGGCCTACAAGGAAAAGCCGATGATCGGGCCGGACATGTGCCGGCAGTTCCTGCTCGCGTGCTGGCGGCGGTGGGGCGATCTGTCGCGGCAGGCGGGCGTGCCGATCTACGAGGTCGACTCCGACGGGCACGCGGGCCAGTTGATCCCGGTGTGGATCGAGGCGGGGCTGAACTGCAACTCACCGCAGGAGGTAGCGGCCGGCAACGACCTGCCGGCCTACCGCCGCGCGTTCGGGACGCGGATGGCCTACCGGGGCGGCGTGGACAAGCGGGCGATGGCCAAGGGCGGGCAGGTCCTGCGTGATGAGATCGACCGGCTCCGGCCCGCCATCGACGCGGGCGGGTACATCCCCGGGTGCGACCACGGCATCCCGGCCGACGTCAGTTGGCCCAACTTCGTCGAACACTGCCGGTTGCTCGCCGAGGCCACCGGCTGGCTGTAGGCCACGTCGTAAAATCAGTCGTGCCGGCCGAGCTGGTCCAGCCCGAACTGGCCCTGATCCGCCATTACAGATGTTTCAATTGGGGCACAAATACTCGTCCGCTCGGACAAGAGGCATGTTTGAGGTCCCGACGCAGGCGGGGACGCAAAAAAAGATTCCTGCAAGAAGTCGGCGCGAGAAGGGATTCTCGCACCAGTAAGATCTGGCGTCAGCGAGGCCGGGTCACCACGAGGGTCGGTCTACCGGGGTGGCGGGTCGGCTCCCCGGCGCGGTTCTCGGCTTCGATGGCCTGATGGTCGGGCCGTGGACGAGTACACTGTCGATGGGGTCCAGGGGCCAGCCCTTGGCGGCGCCGCCGAAGACGCCGTCCGCGTTCTCGTAGATCAGGTCCTTGTGCGGGTAGGGCTTGTTCCTCGGGTAGCCCTCGCGCTTCATGCCACAGGCTGCGGTCCTCTCGAAACTACAGTGGCCGTCCAGGAACAAGACGTTCTGCCCTTCGCGTTGGTGGTTCTCGCTGTTGTAGGGGCGCCACGCCTCCCGTGCCCACGCGTTGAAGTTCGTGTCCTTACCCGCCTTGAGCGCCGCACCGACGTAGTAGTGGCACTTGTCGGCGAGCATGGCCACCTGCGGAGCGAGGCGCTCGGTGGGCTTCGCTTTGGACGATCCGTACGGGTGCTGATACCCGTAACTCACAGTCGTGGCGCTCATGAAGTCAAAGTACGGCATGGGATTTCGCGTGGGGTCCGGGTTGTCGTTGGGAAATGCCTCCGGACAGACGAACTGCTTGAACGTCGTGCCGCCAGCCTTGATCAGGATGTAGAGGGATTGACCGACGCTGGGGTCGGCGTGCGGGGCGTCGCCGTCGTCGCGGTGCGTGCCAATGGCCGACACGCGAACGAACTTCTTTTGGTTGTGTGGGGCAACGGGCCACCACTCGCGGAAATCGTTCGCATAGATCTTGCAGGCCTGTCCGATCCCGCGGATGTTCGCGGCGCAGACCGCCCGCCTGCTCAGCTCTCTGCTTCTGGCGAAGCTGCTCGACGCCAGAAGCAGCATGGACCCAACCAGGAAAACCACCACGAGCGCTTCAAACAACACGATTCCGTGTCGCTTCATGATCGGCTCCTCAGGTAGCGGCGCCCACACGAACTATGGATCGCCGGCTGCTCAGTTGGCGGTCGATACCCGTTTCGAATCCGCTGCGCCAGCGGCTTGGGCGTCCGGTTCGTCAGGATAGGCGCGCTGGACGGCGGCGGCGACCAGGTTCAGAAAGAGCGGCTCAGGGCGCAAGGGGCGGCTGATCAGCTCGGGGTGGGCCTGCGTGCCGATGAAGTACGGATGCACGTCCTGGTCCAACTCGAAGATTTGCATGATGGGGTAGTCAGGGGCGTGGCCGCTGAAGATCAGCCCGCCGGCCTCAAGCTGCTCGATGTAGCGGGGGTCGACCTCGTAGCGATGCCGGAAGCGCATGCGGATCTCGCTCGCGCCGCTGAAGATCCGCCTGGCCATCGTGTTCTCCTTGACGACGATGTCGCGTCCGCCCAATCGCATGTTACCGCCCAGGCCCTCGATCTGTTTCTGCTCGGGGAGGATATCGATCACGGGATGCTTGCAGTCGGGGTCGAGCTCGGTGCTGTTGGCGTCGGCCAGGCCGCAGACGTTTCGCGCGAACTCGACGACGGCCAACTGGAACCCGTAGCAGAGCCCCAGGTAGGGGATCTTGTTCTCGCGGACGTAGCGGATGCAACTGATCTTGCCCTCGGCCCCCCGGGCGCCGAACCCACCGGGCACGATGACGCCGTGCACGCGTTCCAGGGCCTTGGCGGCCGTCTCGTCGTTCAGGTCGGTCGTGTCGATCCACTCGATGTGCACCCGCACGCCGTGGTGCGTGCCGCAATGCTCCAGGGCCTTGATGATGCTGGCGTAGCTGTCGCGGAGCGATGTGTACTTGCCCGTGATGCCGATGAGGACGGGCCTGGCGGCGGCCCGAAACCGCTCGATGTAGTCGAGCCAGATCCTACGGGCCTTGGCCTCGGCCGCGTCGTCCACGCGGTCGCCGATCCGCAGGATGTCCAGCACTGCCTTGTCGATGCCGGCCTCGCGGAGCATCTTGGGAATCGCGTAGACGGTCTCGGAGTCGTGCATCGAGAAGACGTTCTCCAGCCGAACGTTGCTGTACAGCGCGAGCTTCTCACGGACCTTCCGGGTCACCGGTGACTGGGCGCGGCAGGCGATGATGTGCGGCTGGATGCCGGTGGCCAGCAGCCGGGCGATGCCAAGCTGGGCGGCCTTGGACTTCTGCTCCCCCAGGGACGGCGGCTCGAGGATGTACGTCAGCGAGACGAAGCAGAAACTCTCGGGCCCCTCCTCGAACGCCATCTCGCGGACGGCCTCGATGTAGTACGCGTTCTCCACGTCTCCCACCGTTCCGCCGATCTCCACGAAGACCACGTCGGCGTCCGAGGCGACGGCCAGCTCGCGGAGCTTGCACTTCACCTCACCGGTCACGTGCGGGATCATCTGGACGTCTCGCCCGAGGTAGCTGCCCTGCCGCTCCTTCTCCAACACACGCGTGTACATCTGGCCGCTGGTCGTGAAGTTGGCCCGCGTCAGGTCCTGGTCGAGCATCCGCTCGTACGTGCCCAGGTCCATGTCGCACTCCATCCCGTCGTCCAGCACGAACACCTCGCCGT
>CAYOGX010000057.1:0-10787 GCA_964403235.1 uncultured Planctomycetales bacterium
GACGGCGTGGGATGCCGCTGGTAGTCGATCGAGAAGCCCGTCTCGTATAACGCCTCGAACAACTCGACGAACCGGCGATGCCACGGGTCGAGCGATTCGGGCGTGTGCCGGATCAACATCATCTCGAAGATGCCGGGGACGATCGGCAGCAGATGGTGGACAACACCCGAGCGGTGCTGAAGGACCTTCCCGCTGCGAACTGGTTCAAACGCGGCGAGGACCTGTTCGACGATCACATCGAGCCGAGCGGGATCGGGCTGTACGACCTGCTTCTGCACTCGCAGGACCGGGCGTACACGGTCGAGCAGTTATACGAGCTTCTTGGGTCGTCAGGGCTGCACGTGGTGAAGTTCATCGCCCTGTCGCGGGTGCACTACAAGCCGGAGTACTTCCTGACAGACACGGCGCTGCTGGAGCGGATCGCGGCGATGGGCTTGCCTCGGCAGCAGGCCGTCGGGGAGCTGCTCTCGGGGCAGATCATAAAGCATTCATGTTTCGTCTCGCCGCTGACCGATACGGTTGCGGACATCGACGACGACGAGAACATACCGCTGTTCACACCCGAGGTGCGCGAAGGCTTCCGGGGCATCCTGGACAGGCCGACCTGGTCGATACAGGCCCCGCCCCTGCCGCCCCTGTCGATCAAGCCGGGCAAGTTCGCGCGGGCCGCGTTCACGCTGATGGACGGGACCCGCTCGATCGGGCGGATCGTGGCGCAGGTGCGGGAGCAGTTCTCCAACGGCCCGACGGTCGAGGAGATCCTCGTGCAGTTCACGACGGTTTTCGAGGCGCTTCGGGAGTGGGGCGACGTGGTCGTGCTGCGTCACCCGGACAGCGGGCAACTGCTGCGACCTGAGATTCGATGAGCAAGAAGAAGCGTAAGTCGCGTGTCCGCCAGGGTTCGAGGCGTCGGTCCGGGCCCGGCGGGGCGCAGGTCAAGGGGGTGCTCGAAGCGGCGGTCTCGCTTCACCAGGCCGGTCGACTTGGTGAGGCGGCGGGTCTTTACCGGCAGGTCCTCGCCGTGGCGCCGCAGGAACCGAATGCCCTGCACTTGCTGGGCGTCCTGGCGATGCAGAGCGGGGATCCCGAGGCCGCTACGGAACTTATCTGCGGCGCCATCGCCGCCAGGCCGGACTTCATCGAGGCGCACTACAATCTCGGCAACGTCCTGCGGGACCGTGGGCTGCTTCAGGAGGCTATCGGCGCCTACACCAAGACCATCGCCCTGAAGAGTGACTATGCCGAGGCGCACTGCAACCTCGGTGTGGTGCTTCAGCGGCAGGGCCGATCGGCCGACGCCGTGGAGGCCTGGCGCAGGGCGATAGCGATAAAGCCTGACTATGCGGACGTCTATAACTACATGGGCAATGCGCTCCAGGAGCAGGGGGCCCTGGGGCAGGCCGTCACCGCATACCGCCGGGCCATTGAACTGCACGGGGAGTATCCCGAGGCGCATTACAACCTGGGCAACGCGCTGCGGGAACAGGGCCAAACCGACGGGGCCGTCGAGGCTTACCGCGAGGCCATCGCGCTGCGACCCCAGTATGCCCAAGCGTGGAACAACCTCGGCAACGTCCTGGCCGATGCCGAACGCCTCGACGAGGCGGTCGAGGCCTATCAGCAGGCCCTGGCAGTGCGGGCCGACTATGCCGAGGCCGCCTGCAACCTGGGCAGCGCCCGGCAGAAGCAGGAGCGAACTGATGAGGCCATAGCGGCTTACCGGCAGGCGGTCGCGCTGCGGGCCGACTACGCCGAGGCCTGGTACAATCTGGGCATCGCGTTGGAGGACCAGGAGCAGATCGATGCGGCGATCGAGGCCTACGAGCGTGCTGTCGCGATCGACGGCGACTATGCCGAGGCGCACAACAACCTCGGTCTGCTGTACGCCGGGCAGGAGCGCGCGGACGCGGGGCGGTCGGCGTTCGAGGCGGCCATCGCCGCCCGCGACGACTACGCCGAGCCGCACAACAACCTCGGGACCCTCCTGCAGGTCCAGGGCGACCTGGACGGGGCGGTGGCGGCGTTCAAGCGGGCCGTGACGATCAGGGCCGACTACGCCGAGGCGTTCTACAACCTCGGCAACGCGCTGAAGGAGCAGGACGAGCTTGACGCGGCCCTGGGGGCCTACGACAACTGCGTCATCCTCGGCGCCGAGCCGCCGGAGGTCTACCTCAACGCCGGCAACGTCTTCCACCTTCGCGGGCGGGACGTCGAGGCCGTCGAGGCCTTCCGAAAGTACCTGGCCATCACGCCCGACAGTGTCGTGGGGCACTTCAACCTGGCCGGGGCGCTGGAGACCGACCGGCGGTTCACCGAGGCGGTCGAGGCATGTGAGGCCACCTTGGCGCTGGACCCGAATCACGTCGAGGCCATGAGCCACCTCGGACGCGTGCTCACCGAATCCGGTCGCCACGAACGGGCCGTGGAGGTGCTGCTCCGAGCGGCGGAGATGGACGAGACGGCATCGAGTCCGCACATGAACCTCGGCGTGGTCTACGACCAGACCGGTGACTTCACCAAGGCGGAAGCCGCGTTCAGGGAGGCGCTGAAGCGAGAGCCGAAACGCGCCGACGCGCTGGCGCAGTTGGCTCGCGGGCTTCGTGCGAAGCTCCCGGGCGAGGACGAGGCCCTGATCGAGCAGATGCTCGCGGATCCGACCTCGCACGGCCTGACGGACGAGACTGTCTCGATGCTGTCCTCGGCGCTGGCGCACGTGTTCGACGCGCGGAGGCAGTACGACAAGGCCGTGGCGTACGTCCGCCGGGCCAACGCCACCGGCAAGGCCTCCAATGCAAGGCGAGGCAAGGTGTACGACCCCGACAAGTTCACCGAGGCCGTCGACGGCATCATCCGGACGTACACGCCGGAGCATTTCCGCCGGGTGGGAGGATTCGGCTCCGACAGCGAGCGCCCGGTCTTCATCGTCGGCATGCCGCGGTCCGGCACGACGATGACCGAGCAGGTGCTGGCGTCGCATCCGCGGGTCTTCGGCGCCGGGGAGCTGATCTTCATCTCGGATGCCAACCTGAAGCTGCCTCGGCTGACCGGGCGGAGCGACGAGCCGGCGTTGTGCGCCGCCGACCTGACGCGCGAGATGGTGGGGCAGTTGGGCGGGGAGTACCTCGACGAGATTGCGGCCCTCGACAGTCAGGCCGCCCGCGTCGTCGACAAGATGCCCGACAACTACATCATGCTCGGGCTGATCGTCACGCTGTTCCCGAGCGCGAAGATCATCCACACGCGGCGGGAGGTGCGCGACACCGCCGTCTCCTGCTGGATGACCCGCTTTCAGGCGATGTACTGGTCGTGCGACGAGGTGCATATCGCCCGGCGGGTGCAGGAGTACAAACGGCTGATGGATCACTGGCGCGGGGTGCTGCCGGTGGAGATGCTCGAGGTGGACTACGAGGAGACGGTGGGGGACCTGGAAGCCCAGGCGCGGCGGCTGGTGGACTGGATAGGGCTGGAGTGGGACCCGGCGTGCATCGAGTTCCACAAGCGCCGCTCCGCCGTGCAGACGGCCAGTTCGCGCCAGGTCCGCCAGCCGGTGCATACGAAATCCGTAGCCCGGTGGAGGCACTACGAAGGGGCGCTGTCGGAGATGTTCGCGTTGTGCACGTCGTAGGCCGCGGGGGCAGGGGGGGCAGATC
The DNA here is from genome assembly GCA_964403235.1 of uncultured Planctomycetales bacterium. GTDB lineage: Bacteria > Planctomycetota > Phycisphaerae > UBA1845 > JAFGLZ01 > JAFGLZ01. Next base: position 3,651 of record CAYOGX010000057.1, read on the forward strand.
GCCGGGTCCATTCGCCTTGGTGGAGGTGTCCGATCTTTCACAGAAAAAGTGTCCGACGTACTCAAGTCGGGCATCAGGGGGTCGATGTATAGCCAAGTGACGATGTGAAGAAGCTTGGCCCGAGGTGGGCCGTCACGGGCTTCCGACCCAGCGGAGGGCCGGGAGGAGATACCGAAAGGTACCACGTAGAGGAGAGATCAGATGCTAGGTATCAAGAACAATCTTATGGCAGACGCCGCGGCACGGCATCTGGGGCAGAGCTATGACGCCCTGGCCACGTCCGTCGAGCGTCTGTCGAGCGGCCTTCGCATTAACGGGGCGAAGGACGACGCAGCCGGCCTGGCCGTCCGCGAACTGATTCGCGCCGACGTCGCCGCGCTGCAGCAGGGCAGCCGAAACGCTGCCGACGCGGTCAGCATGCTGCAGGCCGCCGAAGGTGGACTCGGCGTGATGGACGATATCCTCGTCCGCATGCGCGAGTTGGCCGAGCAGGCCTCCACCGGGTCGTACTCCAGCGACCAGCGCACGATCATGCAGGCTGAGTTCGACGAGCTGGCCGCCGAGGTCACGCGTATCGCCAACAGCACGGAGTTCAACGGGAACAACCTGCTGACGGCCGACACCGCCGATGCGGTGGAAATCTCGCTGGGCGACGGTCTTGCCTCCGGGCGGACCATCAAGATCGACAAGCACAACGTCACGGCCGCCGGCTTGGGCGTCGGCGGGCTGAAGGAGGCCTTCACCGGCCGCCAGGTCGACGCCACCGGCGACAGCTACATCTCCAACGCCGCCAACGCCAGCCGGACGCTCGTCTTCACGTTCGACCCCGGCGGGGCCAACGGCGGGGCCCAGGCCATCTCGCTGGTCTTCTCCACCAGCCAGACACGCACCCTGGCCCAGATGGTCACCGGGATCAACACCCTGACCCGCGGGCTGGTCTCGGGCTGGAATGCCGCGTCGGCCGACTACAACGCCTCGACCGGCACGTACGCCTTGAAGCTCGAATACCACGAGGCAGGTAACCAGGCCACCACGACGGTGACCGGTCACGCGGACCTGACCTGGCACGCCAACGCCGGTAACACCAACCAGGTCGCGGGGACCGACTTCCAGACCCGCGACGGGACGGGCACGGCGTTGAGCATCGAGGACCTCTCGGCGGTGCAGACGTCGATCACGGCGATCGACGCGGCCATCAACGAGAAAGACGAGTTCCGGGCGCATCTGGGCTACATGATGAACCGCCTGGAGTCGGCCTCGGCTATCGTGGACGTCTCGGCCGAGAACCTCCTGGCCGCCGAGTCGCGTATCAGCGACGTGGACGTGGCGACCGAGATGGCCAGGATGACGCGAAACCAGGTCCTGGCCCAGGCAGGCATCAGCATGCTGGCCCAAGCCAACAGCATGCCCCAAATGGCAGTGAAGCTGCTTGGGTGATTCCAAGATACGTGAACGGCAGCGCAAGAGGCCCGCACCCTAAGTGGTGCGGGCCTCGTCTTTTGGGTTTTTTCACAGGGGGTCGTCATGTTTGTGCAGTCTGTCCAAGTTATGCAGATTATACAAAATACCAAAAACACCTCAAGTTTCCTATATTCACATCGAGAATGGAGCTGCAAGGAAAAGCAATGGCTTGGCCTGCGTAGGGCCGGGCTGAAGGCCGGCCGGGGTGACGCAAAGGGACGTCGCAGGCCGAGAACAGTGCAGGAGACACACAATGCTAGGTATCAAGAACAACCTGATGGCAGACGCCGCGGCACGGCATCTGGGGCAGAGCTACGACGCCCTGGCCACGTCCGTCGAGCGTCTATCAAGCGGCCTTCGCATCAACAGCGCGAAGGACGACGCCGCCGGCATGGCGGTTCGAGAACTGATCCGTGCCGACGTGGCCTCCCTGCGACAGGGCAGCCGAAACGCTGCTGACGCCGTCAGCATGCTCCAGTCGGCCGAAGGCGGACTCGGCGTGATGGATGACGTGCTGGTCCGCATGCGCGAGCTGGCCGAACAGTCCTCCACCGGATCGTACTCCAGCGACCAGCGCACGATCATGCAGCAGGAGTTCGACGAACTGGCCGCCGAAATCACCCGTATCGCCAACAGCACCGAGTTCAACGGGAACAACCTGCTGACGGCCGACAGCGCCGACGCCGTGGAAATCTCGCTGGGCGACGGTCTTGCCTCCGGGCGGACGATCAAGATCGACAAGCACAACGTCACGGCCGCCGGCCTGGGCGTCGGCGGGCTGAAGGAGACCTTCACCGGCCGCCAGGTCGACGCCACTGGCGACAGCTACATCTCCAACGCCGCCAACGCCAGCCGGACGCTCGTCTTCACGTTCGACCCCGGCGGGGCCAACGGCGGGGCCCAGGCCATCTCGCTGGTCTTCTCCACCAGCCAGACACGCACCCTGGCCCAGATGGTCACCGACATCAACGCCCTGTCGCGCGGGTTGGTCTCCGGCTGGAACGCCGCGTCGGCGGATTACAACGCCTCGACCGGCACGTACGCCCTGAAGCTCGAATACCACGAGGCAGGCAACCAGGCCACCACCACGGTGACCGGTCACGCGGACCTGACGTGGCACGCCAACGCCGGTAACACCAACCAGGTCGCGGGGACCGACTTCCAGACCCGCGACGGGACGGGCACGGCGTTGAGCATCGAGGACCTCTCGGCGGTGCAGACGTCGATCACGGCGATCGACGCGGCCATCAACGAGAAGGACACGTTCCGGGCCCACCTGGGCTACATGATGAACCGCCTCGAATCCGCGTCGGCCGTCGTGGACGTCTCGGCTGAGAACCTCCTGGCCGCCGAGTCGCGCATCAGCGACGTGGACGTGGCAACGGAGATGGCCAAGATGACGCGGAACCAGGTCCTGGCCCAGGCAGGCATCAGCATGCTGGCCCAGGCCAACCAGATGCCCCAGATGGCCATGAAACTGCTGGGCTGATCGCAGCCGAGTGACGCCTGAGCCGGCGGGCGGGACCGCCTCAGCATAGCCGCAGGCATGTCTCGACCTGGGCGGTCTGTGCTCGGCCGGTCTTGTGCCTGGGGTCAGATACGCAGGCCCGAGCCCTCGATCCAACGAGGGCCGGGCCTGTCGCCATGGCATGGTGCCGCCGCCGGGGGACGCATGCAGGCAGATGGTCGACTACGGGTTACGGTCCTGGCGGACAGGCGTGGCGTGTCGCCGGGCCGTCCGGCTGTAGGAGTCTTTCGGTTTTTCCGACTACGAGGCCTAAAGTTCACGCCGCTCCACTCGATAATCCCCATGCAAAGATAGCCGACGGGTCCGCGCGGACCCGCGCAAGAGCCATTCTCCGACCTTTGGTCGGGGCATACGCGCCGGATAGAGCCGGCGCAGAAGGAGAATGCAGTGTTAGGCATTAAGAACAACTTGATGGCGGATGTCGCGGCGAGACATCTGGGAACCAGCTACGACGCGCTGGCCACGTCGGTCGAAAGGCTGTCCAGCGGCCTTCGGATCAACAGCGCCAAGGACGACGCGGCCGGCATGGCGGTTCGCGAACTGATTCGTGCCGACATCGCCGCGCTGCGCCAGGGCAGCCGAAACGCCGCCGACGCCGTCAGCATGCTCCAGTCCGCTGAAGGTGGACTCGGCGTGATGGACGACGTGCTGGTCCGCATGCGGGAGTTGGCCGAGCAGTCCGCCACCGGATCGTACTCCAGCGACCAGCGGGAGATCATGCAGCAGGAGTTCGACGAGCTGGCCGCCGAAATCACCCGTATCGCCAACAGCACGGATTTCAACGGCAACAACCTGCTGACGGCCGACACCGCCGATGCGGTGGAAATCTCTCTGGGAAGTGGACTTGCGTCCGGCCAAACGATCCAGATTGACAAGCACGACGTCACCGCCGCGGGCCTGGGCATCGGCGGGCTGAAGGAGACCTTCACGGGTCGCCAGGTCGACGCCACTGGCGACAGCTACATCTCCAACGCCGCCAACGCCAGCCGGACGCTCGTCTTCACGTTCGACCCCGGCGGGGCCAACGGCGGGGCCCAGGCCATCTCGCTGGTCTTCTCCACCAGCCAGACACGCACCCTGGCCCAGATGGTCACCGACATCAACGCGCTGTCGCGCGGGCTGGTCTCAGGCTGGGACGCCGCGTCGGCGGACTACAACGCCTCGACCGGCACGTACGCGCTGAAGCTCGAATACCACGAGTCGGGCAACCAGGCCACCACCACGGTGACCGGGCACGCGGACCTGACGTGGCACGCCAACGCCGGCAATACCAACCAGGTTGCCGCGACGGACTTCCAGACCCGCGACGGGACGGGCACGGCGTTAAGCATCGAGGATCTCTCGGCGGTGCAGACGTCGATCACGGCGATCGACGCGGCCATCAACGAGAAGGACCAGTTCCGGGCCCACCTGGGCTACATGATGAACCGCCTGGAGTCGGCCCAGAGCGTCATCGACGTGGCGGCGGAAAACCTGCTGACGGCCGAATCACGCATCAGCGACGTGGACGTGGCGACCGAGATGGCCAAGATGACGCGGAACCAGGTCCTGGCCCAGGCGGGCATCAGCATGCTGGCCCAGGCCAACCAGATGCCCCAGATGGCGATCAAGCTTCTGGGCTAAGTGACGATTCCTGAAAACTGAGCTTACCGGAGGCGGCCCCGCCGTTTTAGGACCGCACCTATGCCCCGACCCAGGCGGGGTTCGCTTCCGGGCTAAGCGGCGGTGAGTCGGGGCCGGCCGGGTGGTGTCGGGGCCCTGCCGGCCCACGGGGCGTGTCGGTCCGGGCGGCCGCACGCCTTGGGCGTACGACGGCGCGGAGGCTGCGCGCACGTTTTTCGCCGTCTTGCGCTCAAGTTAGGCCCCAACCCTTCGATAATGGAGACGCAAGCGGAGCCCGGCCGGGGCTCGCGAACTGGAGTGTGCAATGGCTACCGGACTTGCAGGCGTATTCACCAACATCGACACCGACGTGCTTGTGGCACGCTCGATCGCCATCGAACGCGTGCCCCTCGACCGCCTGTCGGCCAAGAAAACCGACTACGAGGCCAAGAAGACCGTCGTCGAGACGATCGAGTCGCGGTTCACGCACCTGGAGGACCTGATAGACGAGCTGCGGGTCCTCTCGGACCTCCGCGGAGTCTCGGTGACCAGCACCGATCGCGACATCGTGTCCGCCACCGGTCAGGCCGGCGCCGGCGAGGGGGTCTACCAGATCGAGGTCAACCGCCTGGCCACCAGCGAGCGTCACGTGCACGACGGGGTGCAGGACGAGACCGCCGCCCTCGGCGCCGCCGCCCAGTTCGTCTACACCTACAACGGGCAGACCCGGACCATCCAGACCGCCGCCACGACCACCCTGGAAGACCTGGTCGGGCTGATCAACAACGACGCCGGGAATCCCGGCGTCAAGGCCAGCATCCTCGAATACGAGGTGGACGCCTCTCACGTATACCACCTCGTGCTCGCCGGGACCGACACCGGCGACGACTACGACATCACCATCGACGCCGGCACCACGCTGACGGGATTCGACGCGTCCGCGTGGACCGAGACGCTCGACGCCGTCGACGCCCAGCTCCGCGTGGACGGCTACCCCGCCGGCACGTGGATCACCCGGTCCAGCAACAGCGTCACGGACGTGATTCCCGGCGTCACGCTCGAGCTGAAGGACACCAACGCCGCCTCCCCGGTCACGGTCTCCTCCACCCGCTCGACCGAGCAGTTGAAGACCGACCTGGGCAACCTGGCGTCGATCTACAACGGGATCGTCGAGACGATAGACGCCTACACCGGCTACGACGAGGACACCGGAAACGCCGGGGCACTCCAGGGCGATTCGACGCTGTACGGCCTGGTCACGCGGGTCCGCTCGGCCCTGACGGGCGCGCAGACCGGCTTCACCAGCGACAACGACACGTTCATGATGGCCTCACAGATCGGGCTGGAGATCGATCGCGACGGGGTCATGGAGTTTGACACCAGCACGTTCGACGACGCCGTCGAGTCCGACTACTCGTCGGTGCTCGAGGTGATCGGCGCGCTGGGCCAGGGCTCCACCGACAACGCGAACCTCCAGTTCAGCAAGGCCGAATCCGTTACCGAAGCCGGCACGTACGACGTCGAGATCGACTACGACGGCGGGGGGGGCATCACCGCCGCACGGATCCGTAAGCAGGGCGAGACGACCTGGAACGACGCGACCGTCAATGGCACGACGATATCCGGCATGGTCACCGGCCCGGAGGAGGGCCTGGTCCTGGACGTGCTGACCGGCGGGACGTCGGAGACCATCAGCTACGAGGTCAACGTCAAGAAGGGCTTCGCCGGCGCCGTCTACGACGTGCTCGACGAGATCATGGACGCCGTCGACGGGGCCTTCGTGACCAAGAAGAACCAGATTGACGATGCCGTCGAGGACCTGTCCGACCAGATCGAGACGCTGGAGGACAGGCTGCTGGACATCGAAGAGCGGCTGCTGGCCAAGTATGCCCGGATGGAGACGCTGCTGGCCCAGTACGACGCCCAGCGCGGGGCGTTCGAGGCGATGTTCGCCTCCCTCGACGCCATGAACAACAACTCCTCATCGAGCGGCACGAGGTGACGGAAGGTGACCCCATGAGTGGAATCGCAGCATATCGTGAGCACGGCGTCGTGACGCAGTCGCGGGGGCAACTGGTCGTGATGCTCTACGAGGGGGCGATCAGGTTCCTCGAGGAGGCCGTCGCCGCCATGGAGCGGAAAGACCTCGCCGAGAAGGGCCGCCTGATCGGAAAGGCCATGGACATCGTCGCCGAACTGGACCGGTCGCTGGACTTCGGGGCCGCGGAGGACCTGTGCGGCAACCTGCGAAGCCTCTACGAGTTCATCCACCGCCACCTGTTCCAGGCGAACCTCAAGTGCGACACCCAGGCCGTCCGCGACGTGATCAAGCTCCTGGAGGACCTGAACCAGGCCTGGCGGGCGATCAGCATGTAGCCCCCCCCAGGAGACCTGTCCTTCCCGAAAACCTCATCCAGGGAGGATGCAACGGTCTGGCGACCTTGACGGGGAGGTCATGAGCCATGATCGGCGCATGTTCGGAGCGGTTGGTGATAGCGTAATCGCTTGCCGAGGGCTGAAATCTGGGCTGAACGCAGACTTCTTCC
>CAYOGX010000058.1:0-10700 GCA_964403235.1 uncultured Planctomycetales bacterium
GGACGACATCGACAACACCGACGACACCACCGCCGACGTCAGCCCGTTGTTCAACCAGGCCATCTGGACCTGGGCCTACTCCGGGCAGAAGAACGCCGCCAGCTCGCTGAGGAACATGGGCGCTGCCCAGGGGTGGCCGCCCAAGACGTTCGGCGGTGAGTCGGAGGTCTTCTTTGTACTGAACTTCAATCCGATCGCATCAGGCCAAGCCAACGTCACGTTGAAGGGGCACGAGTTCGCCGTCATCCCGGCCGACCCCGAAGCCGCCAGGGCCGACGCCGAGTGGTACGACGTGACCAGTCCCGTCCTGGAGGTCCTCCAGTCCGACGGCGGGGCGGCTCAGCCGGCTCCCCCGGCGCCCCTTGCGCCAGGGTGTTTCGCCCAAGCCCTGGCGGTTGGGATGCTGATGGTGGCCGGCTGCGCGGGGACGGTATCGAGCCGCCGTCAACAACGCTGTTGAACGTTGTCCGCGTCTCGGGCCGATTGGGCGTGGGGGGTGTCAGCGCCCAAGGGGGATAGGATCTGAACCTCCATCGGCCGACAACCGTACTATCTCTGCTTGGGTGGACTGTTGTCGGGGCAGGTATGTGACGATAAGATGCCTGTCGCGGACGACTTGCGTCCTGTCGGCAACTCTTGAGACGGTTCAGGCCCGATGAGTCGAGTCTCGTGCGGGACGCTGGCCGACCCCGGGTCCGGACGGGTCCCGCAGGAAAGTGTTGGGCGTCGTGGGACCCTTGGGACTTCTGGGCCAACATCGGTGAACTCCGGAACATCTACTACTTGAAGATAGGGGTAGATCAGTGATGAATGGTCATGGCAGCATTCGGACGATTGGACTCGTTGGGGGCTTGCTCTTGCTTATTGGCACCGGGACGGCCCAGGCCTATATCGATCCGGGCACGCAAGCCGCGGTGGCGACCAGTCTTGCGGGCTTTCTGGCATTGTTTGCGGGGTTTTTCGGCATCGTATTGTGGCCGGCCCGTAAGCTGCTCAACGTCATCTGCAACCGGACGGGCCTGCCGCGGATCTACGGCAAGATCGTCATCATCGCCCTGACCCTGGGCGGGGCCACCTACGGGGTCTACGCCCTGGACCAACGGTACGATTTCCTGCCCGGGTGGGGGTCCGACGAGGATCAGGCCACGGACATCCCCACGATCTCCTACGCCAAGTTCGACCGCGTGATGGTCCTGGGCATGGACGGGCTGGACGCGGGGCTTCTCGAGCAGATGATGGAGGCCAAGCAGCTGCCGAACTTCGCCAAGCTCAAGGCGATGGGCAGCTACGCCCGTCTGGGAAGCAGCAACCCGCCGCAGAGCCCCGTCGCCTGGTCTTGCATCGCCACCGGCTGCAACCCCGGCAAGCACGGCATCTTCGACTTCATCCACCGCGACCCGAAGACCTACATCCCGGAGCTGTCCATTTATCGGCCGGACCGTAACAGGCGCTACCTGCCCACCCGAAAGGTCGCAGGCTTCTGGACGGTGCTGAGCAAGGGGGGCGTGCCGACCACGGTGATCCGCTGGCCTAACGCCTTCCCGCCGGACTCGGTCAACGGGCAGTTCTTCAGCGGGCTCGGTGTGCCGGACATCCTCGACCGGATGGGACGGTACTCGTTCTATACCACCAACAAGAAGCACTTCCCCGATAAGACCAGCCCCAGCAAGCTCGTCGAGGTCAAGTGGGAAAGCAACAAGATCACCACCGCGCTGTTCGGGCCGAAGCTCGCCACGCTGACCGGCAAGCAGGAGGAGACGCAACTGCCCCTGATCGCGACCCGGAAGGGCAAGCGGATCGAGCTGGCGCTGGACGGCAAGCCGGTCGCCGACCTGGCGGTTGGCGACTGGAGCGGGTGGGTGACCGCCGAGTTCGGCGGGGCGCTCAACAGCGCCAACGGCATGGTGCGGTTCCTATTGATGGCGATCGAGCCAGACTTCAAGCTGTATGCCTCGGCGATTCAGGTCGACCCGCTCGAGCCGCTATTCGCGATCACGGCCCCGGACAGCTATGCGAAGGAACTGGCCGAGAAGATCGGCCGGTACTTCACCGTCGGCATGCCCGAGGACGTCAAGGCCCTCAGCGAGGAGGTCTTCAGCCCGGATCACTTCCTGTCGATGTGCAAGTTGATCCAGACCGAGCGCGACCGGATGTTCGACTACGAGTTCGGCCGGTTCGAGAAGGGGCTATTCGCGTTCGTCTACGACAGCACCGACCGGAAGCAGCACATGTTCTGGGCGACGCGGGATCCGGATCATCCCGCCTACACGCCCGAGTACGCCAAGAAGTACGGCCAGGTGATCCCCGGCGTCTACCGGCGAATGGACGGCATTCTGGGCAAGGTGCTGGCCAAGTTGGACGACCGAACGGCCTTGATCGTGCTGAGCGACCACGGGTTCAACACCTACCGCCGCTCGGTAAACATCAACACGTGGCTCGTGGAGAACGGGTACCAGAAGCTCACCACGTCGGACGGCAGGGACGGAAAGGAGTTCCTGACCGACGTCGCCTGGGCCAAGACGCGGGCCTATTCGCTGGGGTTCAACAGCATCTACGTCAACCTGAAAGGGCGCGAGCGCAACGGCATCGTGAGCGCCGGCAACGAATACCGCAAGCTCTGCGGCGAGATCGCCGAGAAGCTTCGAATGCTGCAAGACCCCAAGACGAGCAAGCCGGCGGTTCGGATGGTCTATCAGGCCCGAGAGATCTACCGGGGCGAGCAGACAGCCAAGGGGCCCGATCTGGTCGTCGGTTTGACGATGGGCTACCGGGCCGGCAGCGCGAACGTCCTCGGGGCTGCGCCGCGGGACCTGTTCGAGGACAACGACAAGCCCTGGTCGGGCAGCCATCTGTTCGACCCCACGTATGTGCCGGGCGTCTTCCTGACGAACCTCAAGATCCGGACGGACAACCCGAGCGTGATCGACATTGCCCCGAGCGTGTTGCAGTGTTTTGGCGTGCCCAAGCCTGTCTACATGGACGGCGAGGCGATCTTCGACTTCGAGGGATAGTCCCCAACGGGCTGACAAGACCGTGGCACGATCGATCAGGTGGTGCGTTACCGGGGCGAGCGGGCAGCTCGGCAGCGTGCTGGTGCGTCAACTCGCCTCGATGGGGGACCGGGTGGTGGCGTTGTCGGGCAGCCGCGCCGTCCGGATCGGTGATGTCGTCATCCAGCCCGTCGACCTCGCTGACCGCGACGCGATACAACTCCTGCTTGAGCAGGCCCGGCCGACCGTCATCGTCCATCTGGCGGCCGTCAGCAGCGTGGCCGAGGCCCTCAAAGACCCCCAACGCACCCAGTGGGTCAACGTCGACGCGACGGTCTGGCTGGTCGAGCAGGCCCGCCGGATCGGCGCCCGGTTCCTCTATGCGTCGTCAGATCTGGTGTTCGACGGGACGGCCCCGCCGTACGACGAGTCGTCCCGGCCCGCCCCGTTGAGCTGCTATGGCCGGAGCAAGCTCCAGGCCGAGCCGGTCGTGCTCGACCACGCCGACGGCGTGGTGGTCCGGCCGTCGTTGATGTTCGGGTTGGGGGCGGTTCGGCGCCCGACGACGTTCGCCCGGCAGCTCGTGGCCTTGCGGGACGGGTTGGCGTTGCGGTTATTCCAGGACGAGTTCCGCACGGCGCTTTGGTTGGACGATGCAGCCGGAGCGATCGCGGCCATCGGGCGATCGGACTTCGTTGGGCTGGCGCACCTGGCGGGTCCGGAGCGGATTTCCCGGCTCGAGATGGGCCTGGCCATGGCCGAGGCGCTGGGCGTGCGGACTGACGCCATTGAGGCGGTATCCGCCTCGTCCATGTCGTTTCCCGAACCCCGTCCCGCGGACGTCTCGCTGGACGGCGGTCTGCTGCGTCGAACCTTTCCGGACCTACCGCCACCGCTGACGGTGCGACAGGCTGTGGCACGGATCTCGCCGGATGAGCTGGCCCGGCTGCCGGCGGCCGATTGAGGGCACCGCCGACGGCGGCGGGTCCGCACCGACGCGGTCGGCGCGACCTCATCGTGCGTGATCGGCAACGTCGGCATTATCGGTCGCTTGGGGCGACGGCCGACCGACCCACCGTCACTTGCCTCCGGGTGGATTCGATCTCGTGCTTACGCGGGCCTTATCGGACGGGCGTCGCCACGCCGATGGCCCGGCATGATCCCAGACGAATCTCGAACACAACCTCAGGCGATGTCGGGACATGCCGATAGTCTCGCTAGGGTGCAGCCGTCGTCCCCGCGCGGATCGTACGGATTCGCACCGTAACCAGGGGAGCCACCGACGTGCCCACGAAAGCGCCGTCTTCGGCCAGAACGCAGCCGCCGCTACCGGAAGGATCGCCCAAGGTCCGGGTCACGACGGGTAAGGGGTTGCCGGCCGAGAAGAGCTGGAACCTCCGGCGCCCGGTCACGATGATCGGCAGCCGTCGTACCGCCCACATCCTGCTGCGACATCCCGAGGTCAGCAAAGCACACTGCGTGGTGGTCAACACGGGCTGGCACGTCTTGACCTGCGATCTGAACAGTCGGACCGGCACGACCCTCGACGGGCAGGCAGTTGACCTGACGGTGCTCGATGACGGACAGGTGATGAAGATCGGTCCGGTCGAGGTCGCGATTGCTATCCAGCCGGGCGAGCGACCGTTCGACGCCGATCCGACGAAGATGCCCTTCGCCGCATCGCTGAGCCGCAGAGACGGCACCGAGAAATGGGACCTGCCGGAGGCGGTCGTCCTGATCGGCCGGAAGGACGGCTGCGGCCTGCGCCTCGATCATGCCGACGTATCCCTGGCGCACGCGGTGTTGTGTTACGTTGATGATCACCTGGCCGTCTTCGATTTGGGTAGCCGCACCGGTACGTGGCTCAACAATGAACAGGTCCAATACGCCGTGCTCAAGCAGGGGGACGTGCTTCGCATCGGACCGTTCGAGTTGGACGTGATGACCGACGCGCAGGCGTCGCCCGAGGATCAGGCCGACGCAGACGCGCCACCGGCCGGGCCGGAGGAGCCTGAAGCGCCATTCATCCCCCAAGCCGCCGCACCCGGCACGACCGAACCCACCGACCTGTCCGAACCGATCGAGGACGAGACACTCCCGACCGATTGGGACGACACCGACGGCGATGGACCTGACCCGACGGACGCAGTCGGCAACGAGGACACGACCGGTTCGGAAACGGACCTGCCGGACGAGGTGGGCGGGGGCCCGGAATCGTTCGTCGGTGAGTTGGAGGAAAGCCTGGCCGCCTTCGAGCAGAACCTGAGCCAGTCGGCGCAAAGGCTGAGCGAATGGCGGGCGAAACTGGAGGCCCACTCGGGTCAGCTTGAGGAACGTGAGCGGGAGTTGACCGCGAGGGAGCAGGACCTGGATTCACGGGCCGCCGAGATCGTAAACGCTTCGTCCGAGCTCGACCAGGCCAAGAGCGAGTTCGAACAGAAACAAACGACGGCCCTGGCCGAAATCGACCAGCAGCGTCAGACGCTCGCCGAGCAGGACCAGAACCTACAAACCGATCGGCAGGAGCTGGCCGGTGAGCGAGAGACGCTGGATCAGCACCGTACCGAGCTCGAGGCCCAGGCCAAATCGCTGACCGAAGACCGTGAGGCGCTCGGCTCGGCCCAGGAAACGCTCAAGGCCGAACAAGCAACGCTCCAGGCCGAGCGAGAGGCACTCAAGGCCGAACAAGAAACGCTCCGAACCGCCACTGAACAGGTCGAGCAGGACCGGGCCACGTTGGACGAGAAGATCGCCACCGCCGAAACCGAAATCCAGGCCGAGCGCGACGCGGTCGACGAGGCCAGCAAACAGATCGATCAGCTGCGACAGGAACTCGAGGCCAAGGTCGCCGAATTCCAGACCGAGCAAGAGGCACTCCAGGCTGCCGCCAAGCAGGTCGAGCAGGACCAGGCCAAGTTGGATGAGAAAATCGCCGCGGCCGATACCCAAATCCAGGCCGAGCGCGACGCGGTCGACCAGGCCAGCAAACAGATCGATCAGCAGCGACAGGAGCTTGAGGCCAGAACCGCCGAGCTTCAGACCGAGCAAGAGTCGCTCCAGGCCGAGCAAGAGACGCGCCAGGCCGCCGCCGAGCAGGTCGAGCGGGATCGCGCCAAGTTGGACGAGAAAATCGCCACCGCCGAGACGCAAATCCAGGCCGAGCGCGATGCGGTCGACCAGGCCAGCAAACAGATCGAGCAGCAGCGACAGGAGATCGAGGCCAAGGCGGCCGAACTCCAGACCGAGTCCGACGCACTCAGCCAAACCCAAGAGCAGCTTGACCAGAAGGCCAACCAGCTCGAGAACCGTGCCACCGAGCTCCACGAGGGCGAACAAGCGCTCGCAGAGCAGCGGGCCGCGCTGGACCGCGAGAGAAACCAGTTCGAGAAGGAAACCGCCACCATCCGCCAGAAGGCCGCGCTCATCCATCAGGCGAAGACGGCTCTGGCCCAGGCGAACGCGGTCTTCGAGACGACCTTGAGCCAGGACCAGGCCACGAAGGGCCAGGCTGACGGCGATGGGAGCCAGGCGGTTCCAACCGCTGCCGATGAGGCCGAGGCGCTCGCCGATGCGCCTGTCGACGAATCCCAAAGCGCGGGCGCCGCCGAGCAGGACCTTGAAGATCAGACGCACATCGAGCAGGCAACGCCCGACCCAATCGAGCCGCCGGTCGACGAAGCCGCCGACGCGGATCGAAACGATGTTGTCGAGGACGACTCGCCCGCCGAAGTCGACAAGGCCGTCGATGAGCCGGTCGCGTCATCCGTCGCCGAATCGCCCACCGAGGCGGCCGAGGATGAATCGCCGATCGAACCGGCCGGACAAGAAGGACAGCCCGGGCCCGCCGCCCGAGCCGGTGATGCGTCAGCGGACGACCCTTCCCCGGAGCCGTCCGCATCTGATCTCGATCCCGAGACACTGAAGAACATCCGGATGCTCCGCCGCCTGGGCGCCAAGGGGACGGATGAGATGCTTCTGGCCCAACTGGAGGCCAAGAAGAGCGGAAAAACCGGTTCAAAGGATGGCGCAGACAGCGGCGACACAGCCAAGAAGCGCCGCTGGTGGTCGCGTTGACCCTCTGACTCTCACTCGCGATGATCAGCGGGGATCCGCTTGCCTGACCGCGCGCGACTCAGCGCCACCCTTCCGGGACGACCTTCGGGGATCAGATCACCAGGACGTTCGGATCGCGTCATCCAGCAAAAGGCCTGAACCGTGAGCAAGCCTGTGATCGGCAGCGCGGCCTGGAACGACCGGATGTACCGGTCACATCGAACGCCCTACGACGGGCTGGCTGGCGTCATCGAGCGCGCCCGTCTGCGATGGGTCCTTCGTTGGGCCCGGGCGCTGGCCCCCACGCGGGTCCTCGACGTGGGGTGTGGCGAAGGTGTCCTGCTCGATGCGTTTGGCGACGGCGTACAGGTCATTGGCGTCGACGTGAGTGGCGATTCCCTGCGAGCATGTCATCGGGACCACCCAACCCGAGAGGTCATTCAAGCGAACGGGACCCAAGGCCTGCCGTTCGACAGCCGGACGTTTGACCTGGTCCTCTGTACCGAGGTCCTCGAGCACGTGCCGGAACCGGCCAGATTGATCTCCGAGCTGTGGCGGGTCTGCGCCCCGAACGGCAGGGCCATCTTGACCGTGCCCATCGAGCGTCTCAAGCTGGCTGCCAAGGCCATCCTCCGGTGGACGCCGTTGTTCCGGTGCCTGTTCCCGGGGATCGAACCGGGCTTCAGCGCCTGGCACCTGCACGACTTCGATCGCGCGACGCTGTATTCGCTCCTGCGCACGCGATTCGAGATCGAGTCGGCCCGATGCGTCTGGGGGCTTCATCGTTGCCTGTTGCTCCGACCCGCGGCGACGGTTCGCTCGGTCCATGCGACGCCCGTGCGTCCCGTTGCCCTGAGGAACCTTCCCTTCGCGCACGCTCACCCGGTGGGTATGTGATCCTTTTGGCGGGGCCCGGCGAATCGAAGCTGCTAGGGCGTGCGCCTGACCTCCTTGAACGTAAATGGCCGACCGCACTCGGGGCACCGCCGCTCAGGAAGCCCGATCAAGAGGTACCCGCAACCAGGGCAGCGACCCGGTACATTGGGCACGGTGACGACCAGCCCAATCAGGTGCCCCCAAAAGAGCACGCACAGAAAAATGAACGGAATCAGAAACCACAGGGCAAGCGGGCTCGGACGGCTCAACGCAATGTAGGCCATGAGGACCAGCAGCAACGTGTAGAGCACCGAGACGAAAGTGGCCACCGCCACGGCAAGCCTTTGGTGCCGGCTGTTGAGTCGCTTCAGCCTCAAACGCATTGCAATGGCCCTCCCGTTCACGCGGGATGGCGTGAAGAGGACGGCGCGGCGGTGGGCTACTCTACGAGGCTATCGCGCTAAGTTTCGCCGAACCAGGCTGACCGCGCCGAGGACGCCGGCGTCGTCGCCGAGCGTCGCCTCGACGATCTCGAGATCGTGATGAGCGACCGGGAAGGTGTTGGCGCGAATGGCCTCGGCCACGCCCTCGACGTAGGGCCGACCGATGGCCTCGACCACCCCCCCGCCGACTACGATGATCTGGGGGTTCAACAGGTGGACCGTGTTGGCCAGACCCAGCCCGACCAGGTGGGCGGATTCGTCCACGGCCCGGCAGACGACCTTGTCGCCGGCCTGGTAGGCCTTGGCCAGCAGCCCGCTGCCCAACTCCCTGCCCACCGTGTCGGGGTCCCACTTGCCCAGCTTGTCCTCGACGAGCTGGGGCAGCATGCTCTCTTTGCCGGCGCGGATCTGCTCGACGATGTTGGCGACGATGGCGAGTCGGGCGGCCAGGCTCTCGACCGTGCCCCGCCAGCCGGTGTTGGCCTTGGCGCCGTCGAACTTGATCGTCATGTGCCCGAACTCGCTGGCCGCCCCCGTCGCGCCCTCGACCAGCTCGCCGTTGATCACCATTCCACCCCCAATACCCGTGCCCACGAACACGCCGAACAGGCTGTCCACGCCCCGACCGGCGCCGAGGTCCAGCTCACCCAGCGTGCAGAGATTCGTGTCGTTGCCGAGGAACACCGATCGGCCGATCTGATCGCTCAATAGGTTGGCCACCTCGACCCGACCCCACCCGAGGTTCGGGGCCGAGTGGATCACGCCGTTGGCCCCGTCGACGGGCCCGGGCACGCCCACGCCGACCGCGCGGATGTCCTTCATCTGCAGGCCGGCCTGCTCGACGGCGCCCTCGATGGTCTTGGCAACCCGCGACAGCACCGCGTCGCACCCCTTGTCGCCCCTGGTTCGCTTTTTGCAGCGTGAGATGATGTCGCGCCGACCCGTAACCACGACGGCCAAGATCTTCGTGCCGCCCAGATCCACGCCGACAATGGGATCGCTCTGCACCGAGTCGCTCATGACGCCTCTCCCTGCACCGGCTCGCCGGCGCTAACCCCAACAAGACAAGCCGACGATCCTTAAGATAGCCCGTCGATGGCGGCCGATCAACGGCTTGGGGGTGCCGGTTTGCCCCTCCGCGTGCCGAGGGTAGAATAGCGCTTCAGCGTGCATGCAATGCGCGTTCGACTTGGGTGGCACACGCGAGGGTTGGCC
The DNA here is from genome assembly GCA_964403235.1 of uncultured Planctomycetales bacterium. GTDB lineage: Bacteria > Planctomycetota > Phycisphaerae > UBA1845 > JAFGLZ01 > JAFGLZ01. The sequence continues at coordinate 9,578 of CAYOGX010000058.1, forward strand.
TGGCTGTGAATGGTCGACGTGCGCCACGGCCAAGCTCAGCCTCGTCCCTCGGCTTCGCTTGACCGTGCCACCCGATCGCTGTCGGGATCGATCCCGATACGGCGGACACGGGAGGCACCGGTGGCCAGGTCGTCCAGCAAGCATCGGCCGAGCAAGTCGAGCAAGCTCGACAGCCTCACGCCGGCGATGCGCCAGTACGCCGACCAGAAGGCCCAGGCGCCGGACGCGATCCTGTTCTTCCGCATGGGTGACTTCTACGAGATGTTCTACGAGGACGCCAAGACGGCCGCACGCGTCCTCGGGTTGACGCTGACCTCCCGCAACAAGGGCGGCGAGAATCCGATCCCGCTGGCGGGCGTGCCCTATCACGCCGTCGAGGGCTACCTGGCCAAGATGGTCCGGGCCGGGTTCAAGGTGGCCATCTCCGAGCAGGTCGAAGACCCCAAACAGGCCAAGGGCGTGGTCAAGCGGGCCATCGTTCGCATCGTCACGCCCGGGACGCTGACCGACCAGGCACTGCTGCACGAGCGCGAGGAGAACTACCTGGCGGCCGTGGCGATCGGGTCGTCGGGCTCGCAGGCCGATCAGATCGGGCTGGCGGCGGTCGAGCTGAGCACGGGGGCCTTCTTCGTGCAACTGCTGCCGGCCGAGGCCGTCGTCGACGAACTGGTCAGGCTGCGGCCGGCCGAGCTGCTCGCGCCCGAACTCGAGTTCGGCGAGCAGTCGCCGCTGCTCGAGCAGTACCGCCAGGTGACCGACGGCGCGGTGACGCACCGTCCGGCCCACGTCTTCTCGCCCTATCAGGCCGAGCAGGCCCTGTGCAGGCATTTCGGCACGGCGCACCTCGAGGGGTTCGGGTTCGATCAGATGGACGGGTCGCTCTGTGCGGCCGGGGCGGTGCTCGACTACCTCAGCGAGACGCAGAAGTCGGCCCTCAAGCACGTCACCACCATCCGCCAGCGAACGCAGGACCGATACGTGGGCATCGACCAGGCCACCATGCGGTCGCTGGAGATCGAGCGAACGATCCGCGACGGGCAGCGGGACGGGTCGCTGCTGCACGCGGTCGATCGCACGGTCAATCCGATGGGGGCGCGGATGCTGCGGCGATGGGTGTGCTACC
>CAYOGX010000059.1:0-10651 GCA_964403235.1 uncultured Planctomycetales bacterium
GGAACTCGAACCCGCGGACCGACCCGATGCCGCCGCCGAAGAACCGCTCGAAGACGGGCGCGTCACCGAAGATCTGCCCGAGCCGGCCGTGCAGCGTCAGCACCGACTTGCGATCGAGCACGTCGGTGCGAAGCGTCTTATGCCAGGCGTGCGTGGCGATCAGGCGGCCGAAGTCGTAGTCGCCGCCCATCGCGCCGGCCTGCTCGTAAGAGACGCTGAACCGGCTACCCTGCGTCGGCAGGAACCGGCTGTCGGTCGTGTCGCGGACCAGCGTGCCCTTGATGCTCGTCAGTAGGTGGTTGCCCTCCATGGCCCGGATCTCCTGGGCGTCGTCGAAGTCGATGCTGTCGATGTCGACCCCCTCGACCCGGAAAGCCACCTCGCCCGCCCAGCCGCGGAGCAAGCCCTTCTGGAACCGATGCCCGAAGCTCGTCACCGAGCCAATTCGCTGCTCGGAGTAGGCGTCGCGGCCACGGGTGAACAGGTAGAACCCCTGCCCGAAGCTGATGGGCTGGTCGAGGAGATACGGCTCGCGGAAGTCGAGCCGCAGCCGCGTGAACTCGGTGCCCGGCTCGAACTGGAGTCTCAGAACCTGCCCGGCGCCCTTGAACGACCGGCCTCGGAAGAACTCGCCCGCGGATCGGGGCACGTCGAACAGGTCAAAGTTCCGGTTCTCGACCGACAGGCTACCGACCACGCCGCTGTTGCTGGTCACGCCCACGCCGATCAGGAACGTGGTTGTCTCGGTCTCGGTGACCTGCACGAGCGCATCGCGGACGTCGTCGGCGTCGCCGACGGGCGTGATGCTGGCCTCGCTGAAAAGCCGGGTCTCGCGGAGACGTTGTTCGGCCCTTTCGGTCTTCGTGGTATCGTACAGCTCCTCGGGATAAAAGCGCAACTCGCGCCGGACGACCTTGTCCTGCGTGCGCTCGTTGCCGCGGACGACGATCCGGCCCACACGGTACTGCTTGCCCTCGTTGATCCGCAGGGTCACTTGGATCTGACCCTTGGCCTCGGAATAGACCCACTCGGGGGTACACTTGGCGTTGATGTAGCCGACCCGGCCGTACTCGGTCTCGAGGCGTTTGATGTCGGCCTTGACCCACTCGTTGATGTAGGGGCTGCCGGGCTGGATCTTGAGCGGCAACAAGATCAGGTCGTCGTCCCAGACCGTGTTGCCCTCCGCCTTTATCGTCTCGACGTAGTAGCGGACGCCCTCGTTGATGACGAAGATGAGGATGAGGTCACGGCGGTCCTCGCTCGTCTCGAGGCGGTAGGAGGCCTCGGCGTCGAGGTAGCCTTCGTTGCGGTAGAAGTTCCGCAGGTCGGCCGCGTCGCGCTGGGCGCGCTCCTCGTCGAACTCGCCGGTGCGGAAGATCCAGATGTAGGTCTTGGTCTTGACCTCTTTTTTCAACCGGCGCGCGGGGTAGCTGTCGTTGCCCTCGAACAGGATCTTGCGGACGCGGACGCGCGGCCCCTCGACGATCTCGTAGACGACGCGGCGTTCGGTCTTGAGGGCCTCCTCGTCGACGGTGACGGCCACGTAGTAGTAGCCGGCCTCTTTGTAGCGTCGCTCGATGTTGTCTCGGCCCCGGTTGACGGCGAACCGGTCGAGGGGCGAGCCGGGCGCCAGCTCAACGTCCTCGTGCAGGTCCTTGGCCTTGAACTTCTGGTTCCCGACGAACTCGACCGTTTCGACCTCGGGCTTCTCGGTCACGTGGAACGTGACGATCACCTGATCCCCGTCGAGTCGGCGGGTGGCGTAGACGTTGTCGAACTTGCCCGTCTGGTGCAGGGACCGAACGTCCTCCTGGACCTGACTGTGGTTGTAGGGCTGGCCGACCTTGGTCTGGAGTTCGGCACGGATGGCCTCTTCGGAGACCAGATCGGCCCCCTCGATGACGATCTGCTTGACGGGCCGGCCCTGTTCGGGTGTGGCCTCGGCCAAGGCGGGGCTCTCGGGGTTGGCCTCGGCGAGCCGGGGGGACTTGCCGGCGGGCGCAGGCCTGCTCGCAACGCCCGCGGCCACCGCGACGCTACGGTCGGACGCAACCGTTCCCGTAGCCAAAACGGCGAAGATGAGCCCCGCGAGGTGGCCGCCCCACGAGGCAGTCGGACCAACTCGGTACACTCTTTCGCGCCTCTCGAGTCGAGCAAGCGGTACAGTCTAACCGCGCCAGTAGAGAAGCAATATGATACACAACGACCCGCACTTGTCGAGGGGTGATCCGAGAATTTCACAGGTTATTCCCGCGGCCCGACGCGGCCCGGTGCGTGACCCGCCCGTCGCGCCTGCGGATCGGGCCGCGCCGCGTTAAGTGACTTTGGCTACAAAGCTTATCCCAAGGCGCCCCCCAGCGCTCGGGCGAGACCGTGCGACCGAGGACCGCTAGAACGGCGTCTCGCCACTACCCGCCGGGGCGTAGTCGTGTGCGTTCCCGGGTACCGGCTCAGCCTGTCTGGAGAGGTTCCTGAATCGGGTCGAACGGGGGTCCCACGTCAACTGGACCACGCCGGTCGGCCCGTTCCGCTGCTTGGCGACGATGATCTCGGCGATATGGGTGGGTTCTTCCTGGTCCTGCTTGTAGTAGTCTTCCCGATGGAGCAGCAGCACCACGTCGGCGTCCTGCTCGATCGCGCCCGACTCGCGCAGGTCACTCATCCGAGGGCGATGCCCCTCGCGCCCCTCGGGCTGACGGTTGAGCTGAGCGATGACCACCACGGGGATGTCGAGTTCCCGCGCCAGGGCCTTGAGCGCCCGGCTCATGTCAGCCACCTCTTGCTGGCGGCTCTCGATCCGCCGGCTGGTGTACATCAGTTGGAGGTAGTCGATGAAGATCGCGGTGAGATGGTGCTGGAGGTGCAGCCGTCGGGCCTTGCTCCGCAGCTCCAGCGCGGTCATTCCCGGCGTATCGTCGATCAACAGTGGGGCGTGCTCCAGCTCCCCGCAGATCACCATGAGATTGCGGATGTCCTCCTCGCCCAGTCGTCCCTTGCGGAGTTTGGCCGAATCCAACTGGGCCCGTCCGCACATGATCCGTTGGGCCACCTGCTGGGCGCTCTGCTCCATCGAGAAGAACGCGACGGGGTTCTCGTCGTCCACGGCGATATTCTCAGCTATGTTCAACCCGAGAGCGGTCTTGCCCATTGAGGGGCGGGCGGCCACGACGATCATCTCCCCCTTTTGCAGCCCCCCGAGGATGTGGTCCAGCTCGTAGAACTGGGTGGGCAGTCCGCTGACATAGTCGTCGTCGTGCTCGCTGAGCTTGTCGAAGACGTCCTTGACGATGTCCTGGAGGTTTTCCGCCTGTCCGATGATCCGCTGTCCGGCGACGTCGAAGATTTTCTGTTCGGCCCGATCGAGGACCTCCCGGGCGGGCGCGTTTTGGGCGTAGGCCATCTCCATCAGCTCGCCGCTGGTGGCGATCAGGTCGCGAAGCATCGACTTGTCGCGGACGATGCGGGCGTAATGCTCGGCGTTTGCGGCCGACGGCACGGACTCGGCCAACCGAACGATGTACTCGACGCCACCGATCTGTTCCAGCAGCCCCCGACGCTCGAGCTCGGTTCGCAGGCTGACCAGGTCGATCGGCTCACGCGCGTCGTACATCGTCACGAGCGCGTCGTACAACAGCCGGTGATCGTTGCGGTAGAAGCGCTCCTTGCCCTCCGGACCGATGATCTGCAGGACCTCGGCGATCACGTCGCTCTCGAGCATCATCGAGCCGAGCAGGGACATCTCGGCGTCGATGCTCTGTGGGGGAACGCGCTCCGGGCGATCAGGACTGGCTTTCGTTGGGGGGTTCGGACCCTCCATGGTCGGGCGCCTCCTGCATCGGGTCCTCGGCCTGCGGGTGGTCTTCGGCCGGGGCCTCCTCCACGTCAAGGGCCTCGCTGGCCCGTTCGCGAACCACCCACACCTTCACCTCGGTCGACAGGTCGTCGGCGAAGACCACCGGCACCATGACCGAGTCGAGCTGGCGGATGGGGTGGTGCAACCGAACTTGACTGGCCTCGATGTCGTATCCTTCCTCGCGCAGCGCCACGGCGATCTCGCGCGGGCCGACCGAGCCATACAGATGCCCTTCTTCGTTGGCGGCCGCCGCGATCGTCACCTCGACGTTCGCCATCGCCTCGACCCGGGACTCCAACTGGTGGCGTTGAGCGATTCTCATGGCCTCGGCACGTTTCTTCTCGTCCTCGATGGCCTTGAGGTTCACCCGCGTCGGTTCCACGGCCAGGTGATGGGGAACCAGGTAGTTCCTCGCGTATCCTTCCGACACCTCGACGATATCGCCGACGTGGCCCAACTTGGGCACGTCACGGCGGAGCAACAGCTTCTTCATTGTACATCACTCCCGATGTCCGGGCCAGCCGCCGAGCGCTAGCCCTGGAACGGCAACAGGCCGATGAAACGACTCCGCTTGATCGCCCGTTGCGCCGACCGCTGATGGAACGCACAGTTGCCGCTACGCTTGCGGGAGAAGATCTTGCCCCGGTTGCTCAGCAGCTTCATGAGCGACTGAACCTCCTTGTAGTCGACCTCATCCACCTTGTCACGGCAGAATCGGCAGTTGTCCTGCTCGCCCCAGCGCCTGCCTTTCGATTTTGAAAACGCCATTGAACGGTTTCCTCACGATTCGCCGTCGCCCGGCCGATTGGACCGGCGACGATTGGATCTCGATGACTCGCCTCCTACGGTTCCACCACCTGTAATCCGTCACGCGCTGGCTCGCCCCGACCTCGCCTCGCCGCTCAGAACGGGATGTCCTCGTCCGACGGCGGGGGCGGGCCGCCTTCGTCATCCGACGGTGCCGGCTGCTCAGGGGCGGGCCCGGCCGACGCCGGTTGCTGGGCAGGGGGCGCCCCTTGACGCGGGCCACCGCCTCCGCCACCTCCGCCGCTACCGACGAAGGTGAATCGCTCCGCAACGACCGACAACCTGCTGCGCTTTTGGCCTTCCGGCGTTTCCCACTGGTCGAACTTCAGTCGACCCTCGATCAGGACGGGACGGCCCTTGCTCATGTATTGGTTGAAGGTCTCGGCCTGGCGACCGAACATGCTGCACTGCGTATAACAAGTTTCCTCCCGGTCCTGCCCGTCCTGGCCCCGCCACCGGCGGTTGGTCGCGACGCCGAACTCGACCACGGGGGTGTTGTTGGGCGTGTACGACAGTTGCGGATCGCGGGTCAGGTTGCCCATCAAGATTACTCGGTTGTAGCTGGCCATGATCGTCTCCTCCGCGTCCCGACCCTCTCGGTCGATCGCGTCCTTGAATGGCACTCACCGTGGTCTCCGCCCGAAGACGGGCCGCCCTCGCTTCGCCCGTTGCCGCCGGGGCGGGTCAGGCATCCGGCTTCTGGTCGCCCGCCGGTTCCCCCGCCGGTTCACCCGATGTCGACGGCTCGGGGGCCGACCCCTGGGCGTCTCCCTTCGCTCCCGTTTCGGCAGGGGGGTCCTCAACTGGGGAGACCGCCTCATCGGCCAGTGCGACTTCGGCGGCGTCGCCCGTTGCCGCCGCCGTCGCGGGCTCGGGCTCGGCCGGTTCCTCGGCTGGCGGCGGCTTGGCCGCCTCTTCGGCTGCCCTGCGGAGCATCGCCGATTGCTCGGCGGCCTCCTTGTGGAACTCGTCCAGCTTCTCCTCGCTCAGCCTGCACTGTAGCACCAGCAGGCGGAGGACCATCTCGGACAGACGCGCATCCCGCTCGATCCCGGCGATGCTCGAACCCGAGGCCCGGAAATAGGTCAGCACGTAGCAGCCACGCTTGCGATGCCGAATCTCGTAGGCCAGACGACGCTCATCCCACTTCTTGACGCCGATCAGCTCCGCGCCGGCACGCTCCATGATACGGGCGACCTCGTTCTCCGCCGTCTGCCACTGCGAGGCCACGGATGGATCGAACAGGAACATCCCTTCATAGGTTCTCAGTTTCAACGCGACGTCTCCTCAGATTGCGCTTCGGTCGGACCCGTCGACGGTCCCGACGATTCGTCCTCGCGCGCCAACGGGCCGTTGAACCGATTCATGGCGCTCTCCACTCCCTCACGGATCCAACATGTTACGGCATCGGCCGCCACGGCGACCGCTTCAGCCAGCAGCGGGGCGTCGTCCTCGTCGGCACGGCTCAGCACGTGGTCGACCGCCTCGTCGCGGTCGGCCGGGCCGATCCCGATCCGAACGCGAGCCACCTCGTCGCTCCCCAGCCGCCGGATAATGTCCGCCAGTCCCTTGTGCCCCCCCGCGGACCCGCTTCGTCTGACCCGAACGCGACCCACCGGCAAGCTCAAATCGTCCATCACCACCATCAGATCGCTCAGCGGCAGCTTGTAGAACTGCCACGCCGCCAGCACCGATTCGCCGCTGCGATTCATGAAGGTGGTCGGCTTGAGCAACATCACCTCCTGCCCGCCGACGCTCGCCCGGTCCACCAGACCGCTGAACTTCTCCCGCGTCACCGCCACGTTCCACCGGCGGGCCAACAGGTCGACCGTCTGGTAGCCCAGATTGTGGCGCGTCTCGGCGTATCGGCGGCCCGGGTTGCCCAATCCGACGATCAGTTTCATGTGCTAACGGCTTTTCGCCCCAACACGCCAACCCATTTGGTCCCGTTCCGTCGATCGGCCAACGATTGTCAAACCGGGCGGGTGGCAGGGCCTCGTCAACCAGACCAGTGCAACCCCCCGAAACAACGTTCGGGTCTACCTCGCAGGCCGGCCACCCACGGATCTTGGGAACAGCTACTGCTCTTCCTTCTGTTCTTCCTTCTTCTCGCGGCCGATGACCTCGGGTTCGGCCTGGGCTTCCTCCTCTTCGGCCTCGGGTTCCTCTTCCACTTCAGCCGCCAGGACACGGATGACGACGACGGACTCTGTGGCTTCCTGCACCGCCTCGACGCCCTCCGGCAATTCCAGGTCGCCGACCTGCAACGTCTCGCCCAGCTTCAGTGCGGTCACGTTCGGCCGGATCGACTCGGGAATGTCCAGCACCTTGCATCGCACGGCCAGGTCCACCATCACCTGGTCGAGCACGCCTCCCTCACTGAGGCCTGCGGGGGTCCCGCGAAGCTCGATCGGCACGCTGACCTCCACCACCTCGTCCACGTCCACCTTGGCCAGGTCCACGTGAATGGGTGTTGTTCCGAGGTAGTCGTACTGCACTTCCTTGATCAGGTACCGCTGCTCGGCGCCCTCCAGCCGGAGCTGCAACACGTGACTGCCGTGCTGAAGGGCGACTTCCACCTCATGAGCGGGCAGGACGATCGGTACCGGGTCCGTCCCTCGTCCGTAAATGATGGCCGGCACGCGGCCCTGTTCGCGCAACCGACGGGCGTTCTTGGTGCCCACCACGTCTCGCTTGGCGGCCTCGATCGCCTGGGTATCCATCTGGTCCGTCTCCTTTGCCTCGTCGCCCACCGGCGGCAGCGCCCGGGCGAAACGCTACTTCAAGAACAGACTGCTGACCGACTCGTCTCGATGGATGCGACGAATCGCCTCGCCCAACAACTCCGACAGACCCAGCACCTCGATCTTCTTGTCCCCGAACGCGGTCTTGCCGTTCAAGGGAATCGTGTCGGACACGACGAGGCTGTCGACGGGCGCGTCGGTCAGCCGTTCGATCGCCGGCCCGCATAGAACCGGGTGCGTTGCTCCCACAGTGACCCGCTTGGCGCCGAATCCCTTGACCAGTTTCGCGGCCTCGCAGATCGTCCCGCCCGTGGCGATCATGTCGTCGATCATCAGGACGTGTTTGTCGCGCACGTCACCGATGATGTTCTGCACGATCGCCTCGCTGCCGCTGATCCGACGTTTGTCGATCACCGCCAGGTCGCCCTCCAGGTGTTGGGCGTAGACCCGGGCCCGCTTGACGTTGCCCACGTCCGGACTGACCAGCACCACCTCTTCCGTGATCGTCCTCTGGAAATAGCTCGAGAACACCGGTTCGGACGACAGGTGGTCCACCGGGATGTCGAAGAACCCCTGGATCTGGGCCGCGTGCAGCTCCATCGTCAGCAACCGGTCCACGCCGGCCTGCGTGATCAGATTGGCCACTAGCTTCGCGCTGATGGGCACGCGACCTTCATCCTTGCGGTCTTGCCGCGCGTAGCCAAAATAGGGCAGCACCGCCGTGATCCGTCGGGCCGACGCCCGGCGTAGGCAGTCAATGAACAGCAACAGCTCCATCAGGTTCCGGTTCACCGGATGGCAGGTGCTCTGGATGACGAACACGTCTCGGCCGCGTACGTCGTCGTCCAGCTTGACGATCAGCTCGCCGTCGGGGAACTGGTCGATGCGGACCTGCCCGATCCCGACGCCGAGGTACCGGCAGATCTTCTGCGTCAACGCAGGATTGCTCGAGCCACCAAAAACCTTCAGCCCGTTCATGCCTCGATCTCGCTCAATCCGCCGGTGCTCGGGACCGGCGGTAGGTACCCCGCGTACGGACCTACCCGGCCTGGACTCGAACCAGGAATGCCAGGTCCAAAACCTGGTGTGTTACCGATTACACCACCGGGTAAACGTCGCCTTTCCTGTTGCGACGGAAGCGTCGTCCACATGCTCGCGGTAAAGCGGATCTGTCCTGAGGCTCGAGTTGGCCGCCGCGAGCGCCAACCCACTGCCCGATGCCCACCGTCGGCCGACCCGGTCGACCACAGCGACATCAAGCGGCCCCGAATGGAACAGAGTCGCCAGCCATCTGCCCAGCGGCAATACGTGTACCCTATTCGATCATGAGGCCGGGTGTCAAGCATACCGGCCAGTCTGATTCCTGGCGGCCGGATGGGTTTGACGAAGGTGGACCGGTCGGCGTGCGGCAACCCCGTCCCTCGAGCCGGGGGCGGCCACCCCGACGGTCGCCTTATAAATAAAGTGAAAGAGATCCGGCAATTTTCTTGACATTATTCAAGTTGCGCGGCATACTCCTTAGTAGGATTCAACCATGGCCGACGAACCGATCGGGAACGACTGCCCCTACTGCGGGTCGCCCATGACCGTGACCCGCATGACGTGCCATCGGTGCAGCGTGTCCATCGACGCGGTGTTCGGCGTGTCGAGGGTTGCGAACCTGCCGGTCGAGCACCAGCGATTCATCGAGATGTTCGTGCTGGCCAGCGGGAGTCTCAAGGAGATCGCCGCCCAGACGGGTGTGTCGTACCCGACGGTGCGATCGCGACTGGACAAGATCATCGAGGCGTTGCGAAACGAGATCGCCAAGACGCACGAAGTCAGGGGCAGCATCCTCGACGCAGTCGGAGAGGGAAAGATGACGGCCGAGCAGGCCGCACGATTGATCAAGGGTATCTAGAGTAACGACCCATGGGTGCGGGCGAAGATTCGCGAACCGATCCCGAGGTCAGCGCCGCGTCAGACACCCCTGACCAGGACGCGCTGCTGGACGACGCGATCCGTCAGGCCGATCAACGCCTGGTCGCGTCGCTCCAGAAGGATGAGCTGCGCCGCCGCCGCCGACGCTGGTGGGCGCTGGGAGGGACCGCGATGACCATCACCATAGCCGTCGTCGCGGGGCTGATCCTGTCATCCGCAGGCGTCAAGCCGGGCGCAACGCCGGAGACAGCGCCGGCCATCCCGGCGGCAGGCGTCCGACAGGTCGACCCGAAACAGGCGGCGCTGCTGACCACGAGCGGATGGCAGTTGGCGTGGGCCGGCAAGTGGGACGAGGCCAACCCCAAGTTCGAGGCCGCCGTCAAGCTCGATCCGTCGAATACCAACGCCTGGAACGGGCTGGGGTGGTGCCGGGTTTGCGCCCAAGACGATATCGGGGCGGTGCAGGCCTTCAAGAAATGCGTCGAGCTGGAACCGGACCACCCGCCCGCAAACAAAGGACTGGGCCAGATCTACTTCTCCCGGCGGCATGACCAAAAGGCCGAAGCGCACTGGCTAAAGGTCGCGGACAAGGCATCCGGGGCGCAATATGGGTTGGCAAAGATGTACCTGCTTCAGGGCAAGTACGCAGAAGCGGCCAAGTGGGCCGAGAAGATGGTGGCGGCGTCGCCAGACGACGAACTGGCCAAGAGGATCCTCGCGGCCGCAAAGGCCAAGACGCTCGGTCCCGAACTGCGCAAGCGGATCGAGCCGGCGCCGAGGGAGTATGAGATCGGACCGGGCGACGTCGTGGAAATCACCATCCACGAACTGATCCGCGCAGGGAGCATCACGACCGAGACGCGGACGGTCAGCAATCTGGGCAACGTCAATCTTCCTATCCTCGGCAAGATCAACCTCAACCAGATGACCGAGGAGGAGGCCGAGGCGTTCATCAAGTCGAAGCTGACAGACAGAGACCTGCTTGCGCACCCCATTGTCAATGTGGTCGTCCGGGAGAAGCGTCAGCGAACGCGCCCCGCGACCCGCTCGAGCAAAACCATCAGGACGCCGCTGCGCACAACGAACGGGCCTTCTGTCAACTGAACAGCGGTAAGTCCGAGCGACCTGGGACGTCCGCCCGATTCACGTAGATCCGGATCTGCCCGGATTCAGGAGGTATGGAACCATGCACGCCCCACTGCTTTGTTCTCTGGTATTGAGCACCGCCGCTGGCTCGCCGTTCAATGCAACTTCAGGGCCTCAAGCAACCGGTTGGCAGGTGCGATGGGAAGCCACGCCCACCAGGGACGGACTCCTTGAAGTTCGC
>CAYOGX010000060.1:0-10612 GCA_964403235.1 uncultured Planctomycetales bacterium
CCTCATCAACGGGGTCTTCGCCGTGATCAACACGGGCAGTGACGCGGCTGGCACGTCGTCGCAGACCACCAGCTTCACCCAAGGCGACCCCAACACGACGTGATGACCGGGTCGACCGCGTTTCAGGCCTCGTCGTGTCCTTGCCGTCACCGGAGCCAGTGAGGACACAGAACCCACCCGCTAACCGTCTTGCCAGCGCCGATGCCTGAACGACCGCGCGTCTCAGCGGTTGCCGACGGGGGGACGCGTGCGCGCCATCAAGGCCCGGTAGCCGGCTTGATCGATGGCCATCTCGAGCATCCGGTGCGTCCCTGGGCGAGGGGAGAAGTTCCGTTCCTGGCGACCGGCTGTCGCCAGCCCACCCGATTCGTAGCAGCGAATGGCCAGTACGTTTTCGGGAAAGACGATCAGCGCAACCCGGCGGGCGGTCAACGGTCCGAAGGCGTGGTCCAACAGCAGCCGAAGCATTCGGCCGCCGAGCCCGGCGCCGCGTCGCTCCGGCGCGATGATGAAGTGCCCGATCCACAGCTCGTCTGCGCGGCTGGGCAGATCGTTGAGTTCCGCATACCCGACGGGTTCGGTCCGGTCGGACGTGCACAAGAGCATCGGCCGCCCGCGGCGGGCGGTCCAGTCGATGACCTTCTGGGGCGTGAGGGGGGGCATCGTCTGTGGGGCCAACCAGAACAGCTCGTCGTCGTCCCGGACCCAACCGGCCACCAGCGGCGCGTGAGCCCGGCGGAAGGGACGCAGCTCGTCGTGGACCGACGGTTCGTTCATGGTTCTCAATCCGCGCCGGGGCGCCCCCCGCCCGGGGCGCGCGCCCATCGCGGCCGCGGGGTTTACGCATTATAGTAAGGGCGACCGTCTCGGCCAGCCTCACATCGATGCGAACGGGGCTGATCGAAATGGATTGCCCAGACCGGCTGGCGCACGGGTGGCACGCGAACCGCAAGTGGCAGACGGGTTGGTGTCGAGTCATGGATCCCGATCGGCTATTGGGGTACCCGGTCCGCCGATGGACGGTCACGTTGGGTGGGCGTCATCTAGAGATCCTCGGCCCGGCCGACGAGGACGATCTGCTGGACAGCCCCGAGGTGGCGCGTCGGTTCGAGCAGGACGAGTACCTGCCCTACTGGGGCCAGCTATGGCCCGCAGCCGTGATGCTGGCCGAGGAGGTCCTAGACGACGAGCCGGGCCGGAACCGTCCCGCCCTGGAGATCGGCTGCGGGTTGGGATTGGTCGCCATCGCCGCCCGCCTGGCCGGCTGGGACGTGCTGGCAACCGACTACGACAAGGACGCCCTCGGGTTCACCCGCGAAAACGCCCGCTGCAATGGCGTGCCGTCGTTGCCAGTCAAGCTCGTTGACTGGCGAAGGCCGCGCACGCTCGACCGCTTCGACCGCCTGTTCGCCTCGGACGTGTTGTACGAGCACCGCCATCAGACCCAGTTGGCCGACACGATCAACCTGCTGCTCGCCCAGGACGGGCTGGCCCTGGTCTCGGACCCGAATCGCAAGACCGCGCAGGGGTTCGAGGACGCCCTCCGGCACGTCGGGCTGGCGTGCCGGACGTCTGAGACGCATGCAAATCAGCCGCATGGCCGATATGTCAAGGGGACGATCTATCGTATCTGGCGGTAGCGGGCCCGACGAACGGGCCCCGCTGGATCGGAATCCCTTCGCGTGGAGGGCTCCGGTGGGACTACCCAGCGTGTCCGTGGCGATCTGTACGCGCGACCGACCCGTGTCGCTGGAGGCGTGCGTGGCTGCGGTGTGCGCGCAAACACACAAGCCAAAGGAACTTATCGTCGTAGATGACGGGCGTCTGGCCCCGGACGTCCGCCAGCGGCTGGGCGGACGGGCCCAACACGCCGACATCCCATGGCGGTACCTCCGCAAGACCGAGCCCGGGCTGACGCGGTCACGGAACGTCGCGCTGGCCCATTCAAATGGCGAGATCGTCCAGTTCTTCGACGACGACGCCGAGCCGGCCTATGATTACGTCAGGGAGATCGCGGCGTTGTTCGCCGCGGACGCCGACGGGGCGGTGGGGGTCCTCGGGGGCACGGTGATCGAGCCGGCACTGGCCGGACCTGGTGGGAAAATGTGGCGTCTGGTCAGCGGGCTGGCGGGCTGGTGGGCCCTGGGGAGGCGCGGGATGCGTCGGGGGCCTTGGCCAGCGGGCATGCGGGGCGCCGGACGCGTGGTGGCGACGGCGAACCTTGCGGGGGCCGCCCTGGCCGTTCGACGCACGGCGGCCTGGCCGCCCGGTTTCGACGAATCATTGACGGGCTACGGGCTCGGGGAGGACCGGGAGTTGGCCTATCGTCTGGCCAGGACACACCTGGTGGGCTGCGCGACCCGCGCGCGGGCCGTTCACCATCACGACCCCCGAGGGCGAGTGAATCCGGGCCAGTATGGGCACGCCGCTGCGCACAACTACTGCTACATCCTGCACAAGAACGTCCCGATGGGGTTGGGTGAATGGGTGGTGGTGCTGTGGGGCCTGCTGGTGCTGGCCGGCCTGCGATTGGTCTGTTCCCTGGCCCTGAGACATGAGCGGGAACGGCACCTGGATGAGTTGCGCGGGATGATCCGAGGGGGTGGCTGTTGGCTTCGCCAGTCTCTAATGCGAGCCGCCTTCTGCTGGTGACGAATCGGCTGGTGACGGGCGGGTCGGAGCAGATGCTGATCACGCTGGCCCGGTCGTTGGATCGCCGGCGCGTCGTGCCCGTGGTCGCCTGCCTGAAACAGGGGGGGCCGCTGGTGGGCAGGCTGTCGGAGGCGGGCATCGCCGTCCACGCCGACCTGCTGCGACACAAGGCGGACGTACTGGTGATCGATCGGCTGGTCCGGCTGTTCCGCCGGGAGCGGATCGACGTGGTCTGCGCGGTGGGCAGCGGGGGCGACCGGATGTTCTGGTCGGCCCTGGCGGCCCGTTATGCCGGGCGGGCCTGCGTCGTCTGGTCGCACGTCTATCCCAGCCCGGACCATCCGGGATTCGAGTGGGCCAACCGGGCGCTGTATCGCTACGTCGACCGGTTCGTGGCGTTGGGGGCGCGGCACCGACGGGCGCTGATCCGGATGGAGAACGCCCCGGCCGGCCGGGTCCAGGTCATCCGCAATGGCATCGACGTCGAGCCGTTCGACCGGCCAAACTTGCGTCCGGAGGCCCGCCGACGGTTGGACATCGGCGGCGAGGCGAAGGTGGCGATCGGGATGGTAGCCAATCTCCGGCCGGACAAGCGCCACGACGTGTTCATCGAGGCCGCCGGGCGACTCGCCAAACGGTATCCCCAGGTGGTCTTCTACCTCATCGGCGGCGGACCGGAGGAGCAGACCGTCCAGCGGCTGGCCAATCGTTCAGGGCTGGGCCGTGATCGGCTTCGACTGATGGGCGAGCGCAACGACATGGACGTGTTGATGCAGGGCCTGGACATCGTGTGCCTCTGCAGCGAGTGGCAGGAGTGCCTCAGCATCGTCATGCTGGAGGCCATGGCCGCTGGCAGGGCCTTCGTCGGTCCGGCGATCGGCTCGCTGGACGAGGCCCTGATCGACGGCGAGACGGGTCGATTCGTGCGGCCCGCCGACCCGACGTCATTGGCACGCGTGTTGGCCGAGCTGATCGGCAATCCGGATCAGCGCTCCGCCCTCGGGGCCCGTGCCCGGGCGAAGGTGCTGGGCGAGTTCCGAGCCAAGCAGATGGCCCGGGCCTTCGAGGAGCTGACCCTATCGCTGAGCCGGAGGTCTGGCGGGGCGCTGCGGGTCACCCGGGCGAGCTGAGGGGACCCCTCGCCCCCGGGGTCGACCGTGAGGGGGAGACACGGGTGCCGGTGGGGTGGAAGGATCGGGGGCCGATGGAAACGACCAAAGCGAATCCGAATAGATCGCCCGGCACAGGCGGACCTCGGCGGTTGGTTCCGGGTGAGCCAAATCGTACAATGCATGTGCAGCCCACGTCCCGAACGGGGGTTAGGGTCGGTCCCCGTCGACCGATCCGCGTGCTGCACGTCGTGTCGACCTTTGAGGTCAAGACGGACACGAAGTGGCTGTTGCAGCTCGTTCGGCATCTAGACCCCCACCGGGTCGCGCCCGCCATCGCATGTATGTATGGCGGGGGGGCGATGCAGAAGCGTTTTGGATCGCTCGGCATCGAGACGGCCAATTTGACATCGCCGGTCGAGATCGACCTGTCGGCAATTGGCCGGGCGTTCCGATATATCCGTAGCGGCCGTTTTGATGTCGTGCACACGCACTTGGTGCGGGCGGATTTGTACGCAGGCCTGGCAGCCAGGTTGGCCGGGGTCTCGGCGGTCGTCTCGACCGTCTACGCCATCGGGCCGTTTCGGCGTTCCCGGCGTCGGCGGCTGGACGGCCTACTTGATCAACTGACGCGCCTGTGGCCGACGCATCTGCTGACCGTCAGCCAGGCCGTCAAGGACGACTGTGCACGACGGAACCGGTGGCCGGCCTCGCGGATCTCGGTGATCCACACGGGGGTCGAACCGGGCGACTACGGTCCCGACGCGAGCGCCCGCAGGCGTGTGCGGGCCGACTGGGGGCTCAGCCAGGACACGCCGCTGATCGTAACGGCAGCCAGGCTGAGCTACGAAAAGGGGTTACCGACCCTAATCGACGCAACGGCCGAGCTGGCCAAACGCCATCCGACGGCCGTCACCGTCGTTGTCGGCGAAGGCCCCATGCGGGCCGAGCTGACCCGAAAGATCGCGTCGGCCGGGTTGGCCGACCGGGTCCGACTGGCCGGGTTCCGAACGGACATGCCGGCCGTCCTGGCAGCGGCCGACGTGTTCTGCCTGCCGTCGCAGATGGAAGGCCTGCCCAATGTATTGTTGGAGGCCTCCGCGACGGGGCTGCCGGTCGTAGCGACCCGGGTCGGGGGAGTCCCCGAACTGGTCGTCGCAGACCAGACGGGATTGCTAGTGCCCCCAGGACGTGCCGACGAGTTGGCCCGGGCGATCGGGCGCGTCCTCGAGGATCGCGCCCTGGCCGAACGCCTGGGCCGTGCGGCGCGCCGACGGATCGAAGATGAATTCTCGGCCCGCGCGGCCGCAGTGAAATACCAGGTGCTTTACGAGGCCCTGGTCGACAGGAACGTGTGACGTGGACCACGAGCAAGCGAGCATCGCCACCGAGCCTACGGGCGAGGTCCCCATCGTTGACGTGATGGGCCTGCCGTTGTGGGCGCTGGATCGCGCGGGGCTGATCCGTCTTCTGGTGGATCGGTCGGCCGCGGGCGTGGCATCGCGCGTGTACTACGTCAATGCCCACATTTGGAACCTGGCGCGACGGAACGCATCGTTCCACCGTCTGCTGACGACGGCCGACGTTTTGTATGCCGACGGCATGTCGCTGGTCTGGGCCAGTCGCCTGTTGGGCCAACCTCTGCCGGACCGTTTGAGTTCGGCCGACTACGTCGAGGACTTCGCCCGGGCTTGCGCAACCCGCGGTGTGTCGCTGTATTTGCTGGGTGGGACCGACGAGGTGGCCAGACAGGCTGCCGACCGGTTGACCAGCCGCGTCGCCGATCTGCGGATCGTGGGGACTCAAGGCGGCTACTTCGACATGACGGACGGGTCCGACGTGATTGATCAGATCAACCGGGCCCAGCCCGACCTGCTGTTGGTGGGGATGGGCAGTCCGCGTCAGGAGCGATGGTCGGCCCGGAACCAATCCAGGCTTGAGGTGCCGGTGATCTGGTCGGTCGGAGCGTTGTTCGATTACTTGGCCGACGCGGAGTGGCGGGCACCGCAGTGGATGTGTCGGTGTGGCCTGGAGTGGGCGTTTCGACTGGCGGCGGACCCGTTCGGCAAGGCCGGCCGGTATCTTGTGGGGAACCCGGTGTTCGTGGGCTCGGTCGTCAAGGCCCGGTTGCTCCAGTCCGTTCGGGGTGATCGGGGACAGCCTGCCGAGGTGAAGATCGGATGACACAGGCCCAGCCATCCCTGATCGATTGGGCGTCGCAGGCGTCGCCGCTGGAGCTGTCGCTGGCCGAGGGTCTGAGCGAGTCGGCCCAGGTTCGCTATCAGGCGTACGAGATTTCCAAGCGGGTGATCGACGTGGTGCTGGCGAGCGTTCTGCTGGTACTGGCGATACCGCTGTTGCTGGTGTCGATGGCGGCGGTGAAGCTGACCAGCCGTGGGCCGGTGTTGTTCCGCCAGCTCCGCGCGGGACGGGGCGGTCGACCGTTCACGATGTACAAGCTGCGGACGATGTACAAGGGGGCGCGCGACGACAGGGAGCTGTTCCGCGGTCTGGACGAGTTCCAGGGCGCGCCCGTCTTCAAGATCCGGCGCGATCCGCGGATCACGAGGGTTGGACGCCTGCTCCGCCGCAGCAGCATCGATGAGCTGCCGCAACTGGTCAACGTCCTGCGTGGGGAGATGACGCTGGTCGGTCCCCGGCCGCTGCCGCTGGACGAGATCCGCTCGGCCAAATGGGGTGAGTGGCTGCGGCTCAGCGTCAAGCCGGGCCTGACGTGCCTGTGGCAGATCGCCGGGCGGAGCGAGATCCCCTACCGGGAGTGGATGCAGCTCGACGGATACTACGTCCAGAATCGCGGTCTGTGCCTGGACCTCAAGATCATCCTCAAGACCATCCCCGCCGTCCTGTCCGGGCGGGGTGCCTACTGATTCACCGTGCGACAAACGATGCCGTCACAACAAGCCCCCAGCAGGCGGGACGCGTCCACGTTCTCGATGGCGGGGTGGAGGGCACCGTACGGCCAATAGGGCTGCGCGCCTACGCGGACGTAGCCCATTCCGATAACCACCTGATTAGGGTGCTGTGATCGTGTTTCGCCCGACGCGTCGCGATTTCGACCCCGCCAGGTAATCCGCTCAGTCCAGGGTGACGATACCGCTAAGGAAAAGGGGCAGGCCCACCGACCGAACGGAGGCGACGCGGGTATGTCGATACTGAGCAAACTCATGAGGAAGACGTGCAAGGCCTACGAGGAAGGCATGGCGGCCTTCAACCGTGGGCAGTTTGCGCGGGCAGCCGAGCTGCTCGCCCGGGCGGGGGGCGGGAACGGTCTGAAACAGCAACTGGCACGATTCTACGCGGCACAAGCGCGGTTTCGTCTCGGGATCGAGGCGTTGACGACGGGGCACTACCCCGAAGCGACGGGGCATTTCCAGGCGTCGGCCCGATTCGCGCCAGGCGTGGTCGCACTGTCGCGGTACCTGGTCGTCTGCTACGTCGGGCAAGGCCAGTACACAGAGGCGGCGACGGTGCTGGAGACCCTGCTCGAACGGGACGACGACGAGGTCGGCGTGCGGGTTCGCTTGGCGTTGATGTATTGGAAGAAGGGCCAGGGCGATCGGGCGATCGGGTGCCTCGCGGACGGGCTGCGATCAGATCCGAATGCGTTTGCGCTGCACTACCACCTGGGCACGATGCAGGCGGCGACCGAGGCCTTCGACCGCGCCCGCGCGTCGTTCGCCCGGGCCGTCGAGATCGAGCCGACCTGCGCCGAGGCGCATCTGAGACTCGCTTGGTGTCATGCGGCTGGGGGGGAGTACGACCTGGCGCTGACGCACATTCAAGAGGCTCACTCCCTTCGCCCGACGGACGCGGACATCGCGATGCAATTGAGTCTGGCGGCCAGTGCCGCGGCCGATCAGGGCCGGACCCCCAACCTGCGACTGGAGATGCCTGTGGCGGATCTGAGCCGGGACGACGCGGCCGTCGCGCAGTTGGCCGACATCGTCGCGCGCGACCCGGAGTTCGTTGACGCGTTCTTGTCGCTGCCGGGGTCGGAGGTCGACCGCGAGGTATCTACGTTGCTGGCCGCCACGCTGGAGCGGGCGATCCAAGTGCACCCCAGGTATGCGGACCTGCACCTTTTCTGCAGCCGGATATACGAACGACTGGGTCTTCACGACGCGGCCAGGGCGGCCTCGGAGCGGGCGGTGGAGATCAATCCGCGCTACATCAGCGCAATGGTTCAGATGGGCAGGTTGTTCGAATCGACGGACCGTCGCGGCGAGGCCATCGAACGGCTCGAGGAGGCGCTGCGAATGGGTGCCGACGAGGCGAACGTCCACTACGTACTGGGGAATCTGTATCGGGCGGAAGGTCAGGTGGACCGCGCCCGAACGTCGTATGAGCGTGCGCTGCACCTGAACGACGGATTCGGCGAGGCCCGGCGGGCATTGGAGACGCTGGCGGCTTGACGGCCGGCGTCGTAGACGCATTCTCGGCGAACGGCGAGCCGCCGGGGGAAACGGAATCATGGGATACCTGCTGGAGAGCTTGGGTCGCGGCCTGCTGGGCAGCTTGAGCAGCGCGTTCAAGGCCCAACTGGGGGATACGAGCGATCTGCCCACCGCGAACCTGGTCGAGCTCGCCCGGTGCCGAGCCGAAGACGCGGACGCGCAGATCCAGCTCGGCCGACGGCATCTCGGGGAAGGCAGATTCTCGGGTGCCCAGGCCTGTTTCGCACGGGCGATCGAGATCGATCCCCGCAACGCGGCGGCGCGGTTGGGGCTGGTCTGTGCCCTCGACGAGCTGGGTCAGACGGCCGAGGGGATGACGCACCTTCGGATCGCCCAGAAGTCGGACCCGACGGACCCGGCGGTCCTGTTCGCCTTGGGGCTGTGTCACGAGCGCGGTGACGACCTGGCGCAGGCGGCTCGGTACTACCAGGACGCGCTGACCTACTGCCCGCAACTCCGCAACGCCCACGAGCGTCTGGCGGCCATCGGCGTCCACGAAGGACAGGTCGCCCAGGCCGTCGAACACTACCAACTGCTCTGCCAGTGGGAGCCCGACAATGTCGACGTCCGATTGACGCTGGCCAACCTGCTGCTGGCGAGCGGGAAGCCCGAGGCCGCCATCGATCACTACGAACGGGCCCTGACCATCGAGCCCGACAACTGGGTGGCGCAAAACGACCTGGCCAGCGCCTACGAACAGGCCGGCCTGATCAACGAAGCCGTCGAGCAACTCCACCTGATGCTCGAGGACCAGCCGGGGTTCCCCGACACGCACCTGCGACTGGGCGACCTGTACGCCAAGCTCGGTCACGACCAAGAGGCCCTGGACCAATACGCGATGGCCCTGGAGATCCATCCGGATTACCTCGAGGCCATCGTGAAGATGGGCACCCAGCACCTCCGCAACGGTCGGTACATCGAGGCCGCCCGATGGTTCAACCGGGCCGTCGAGATCAACGACCGGCTGCTCGTCGCCTACGTCGGATTGGGGGTGGCCCAGAAGGAGGCGGGACGCCGCAACGAGGCCCTGGCCTCGTTCGAGATGGCCGGTAGCATCGAGCCCAACAGCACGTTGCTGTTCAGCGAAATGGCGCGGCTACAGCTCAAGGCCGCCCTCGCCCATGAGACCGAGCGGGTCCTGAGCCTGGACGACGAGCAGTCGGACAGCGACGCGAATCGCCAGGACGCGGTCGGCGATCTTATTTATCAGCGGTTCGGGGGCCACCGAGAGGCGTTGGTGGATCGCCCCAACCACGCGGACATGCACTACCGGCTGGGGCTGCTGTTGCGAAACCGCGGCCAGACCACCGAAGCGATCGAGGAATACCGTCAGGCGGTCGAGATCAATCCGGTCTACGTCAAGGCCCTGGTCAAGCTGGGCTTGGCGCTCAAGGAGTCCGGGCAGGTCGCCGAGGCCGTCGACGTCCTCAGCCGCGCGGTCGCGCTCAAGCCGGAGTTCGTCGATCTGCACTACCACCTCGGGCTGATGTTCGTCGAGCGAAACCGCTTCGAGCTGGCCGTCGAGCACTTCGAGCAGGCCATCAAGGGCAATCCGAACAATGTGGACTTCCACGCGAACCTGGCGTTGGCCTTGCAGAACATGGGCCTGCTGGACCGCGCGGCGGCCACCTGGCAGGCCATCTGCGAACTGACCCCCCACCCACAGGCCGAACGGGGACCCCGATCTCCCTCCAGTCCATGACCGTCCGGGCCCGCCACCCGCCCGCACGACGCCCCGTTTTCGCTTGACTTCCCACGGTCAGAAGGCCGATAACCCTCAGGGCTACTGCAAAATTATCTGCTTGCCGATTCCTGCGGATCGGCTATATTGGTCTGCCGATGATGCGGAGGGCTCCTGGTGCGCCGGACAATCTTCGGATTGGCAAAGGTTGTCGTGTTCGTGTCAGCCGTAATACTGGGCTGCAGCGACGTCGGCGTTGAGGTGGTCAAGGTACTGCCCGAGCCTCCCGTGGACAGCCTGCCGGCCAGGCCCAAGCGCGTCGAGCCACCGAAACAGCCAACCAAAGTGGCCAAGAAGACCCAAGGAACCTGGCGCGGTGCGGCCGAGCCCGGCTGGATCCCGCCCGGTGGGATCAGCAGCCGCTGGGAATACATCGTCGTTCACCACAGCGCGACGGGGACCGGTTCGGCCAGTGAGTTCCACCATGCCCACCAGAATCGCGGGTGGGACGAGCTGGGCTATCATTTCGTCATCGGCAACGGGTCCGGCAGTGGGGATGGGCGGGTCGAGGTCGGCTCACGCTGGTACAAGCAGAAGCACGGTGCACACTGTAAGACGGCGGGGAACTACCACAACGAGCACGGGATCGGCGTCTGCCTGGTCGGCAATTTCGAGCGGAGCTACCCGAGTCACAG
>CAYOGX010000061.1:0-10602 GCA_964403235.1 uncultured Planctomycetales bacterium
CAAGGGTGGGGGCGCGATCGTAATGCCGAACGGCCGCTAAGGTCTCGGCGGTATCTCGTCGGCGAACTGTATCTGGCGGCGTCGGTCGCGGCCGTCTGCATCGCGGCCCTCGTCATCCGCAACGAGCTGTTCGGACGACTGTCCCGTCCCGGGCGGTTGGTCCCCCTCGTCGACAACCCGCTGGGGCATGCCGGGCCCCTCGAGCGCGTCTTGACGTCCGTCGGGCTGCTCGGCAGGTACCTGCGGTTGTTGGCCTGGCCCCACCCGCTGTGCTGCGACTACAGCTACAACCAGATCCCGGTGGCCCAGGGATTGACGGACCCGGCTGTGTTGCTCGGCCTGGCTTGGATCGCGGGCATCGGTGTAATGCTGTGCCTGGTCTGGCGATCAGCCCCCGCGCGGGGTTGGCAAGTGGCCATAGGGTGCATCGCGTTTTTCGTCGTCACCTACGGTCCGATCAGCAACGCCGTCGTCGTGATCGGAACGATCTTCGGCGAGCGCCTGATCTATCTGCCGTCGGTGGGGTGGTGTCTGGCGTTCGGCGCACTGGCCACCGGGCTGGCCCGGCGCGTCGGGTGCGGGGGACGGATCGGCATTGGCATCGTCTGTGCCGCGATCCTGTTGGTCAACGCCGGCCTGACCGTGCGTCGCAACATGGACTGGCGCGACCGGCTGACGCTGTGGACCCAGGCCGTCCACGTCTGTCCCGGCAGCAACCGCTGCTGGTCGAACCTGTCCAAGGCCTACCAAGCCAACCAACAGCTCGGCCAGGCCGTCACACACATGCGGCACGCTCTGGCGATTCACGACGACGAATGGGCCGATCATCTGGTCCTGGGCGAGCAGTTGGGCCGTCTCGGGCAATACCAACAGGCCGCCATCGCCGTCGCTCGCGCATACGAGCTGGCACGCGGTCGATTCCGGATCAGGCCGGCGTATCAGCTGGGGCAGTTGTACACGGAATTGGGCCAACCCGCCCAGGCTATCCTCGCCTACGAGGCGGTGCTCGGACGCGACCCGAACCACATCGGAGCGTTAAACAACCTGGCCTATCTACAGGCCACGACCGATCCACCCCTGCGTGACCTGGACGCGGCGGCCGCGCACATCGAGCGGGTCCTGGCGTTGGTCCCCAACGAGCTGGAGTTCCTCGACACGGCCGTTGACGTGTACCTCGCCCGACGCCAGCGCGACCGGGCGCTCCAGCTCGTCCGGCGGGCCCTGTCCGTCGGTGACAGACGACACCCCCTGTACGCCCGATTTCGGCAACGGCTCGAGCAACTGACCGGGACCACGCCGCCGACGACCAGGCCGTGATCCGCGGCGCACAACTCCGAAACCGGCAACGATGGGGCCGACCGCGCTACCCCTTGGCAAGGATCTTGTCCACACGGTCGGACAGGTCTTTCAGCGCGGCCCTGTCACCCCCACCGACCTCGGTGGTCAGCCAGCCGTCGTAGCCGATCTCCTTGAGGGCCTTGATGCACTCGGACCAGTTCACGTCGCCTTCGAGCAGGGACGTCCACTTGTAGCCGGCCCGTTTGAAGTCCTTCAGGTGGATCCGGCAGATCCGCGGCCCCAGCGTGCGGATCCAGTCCTGCGGGAAACCGAAGAGGACCACGTTGCCGATGTCGAAATAGGCCCGCACGTACTTGCTGCCGAACTCGTCCACGTAGCGGGCGAACTCCAGCGGGCTCAGCAGGAACTTGTTCCACACGTTCTCAATGCCGATGGTGACCTTGTACTCCTCCGCGGTCGGCACCAGCTCACGGATCCGCTTCTGGGAGCGCTCGTAGGCCTGCCTGTAGGTGACCTTCGCATTGACGACCGCCGGCACGAGCAGGACGTTGCTGGCCTTCAGGTCGCGCGCGTTCCGCAGGGCGACCTTCATTCCTTCCATGCCCTTGGCGACCTTCTCGGGGTTGGGGTCTGACAGCGGGCAGCTCCAATGCGTCGAGCAGACCACGCTGTGAATCGGCACCCCGGACTTGTCGCTCGCGGCGCGCAGGTCGTCGATGAGTTTCTGGTTCGTGCTCGATCCGCACTCGATGCCCTCGAACCCGACGTCCCGGGCGATCTTGAGCTTCTCCAACGACGTCCTTCCCGGCTTGATCCGGCTGTATTGCGTCGCCTTGCGGAGCTTGCCGCCGCCCGCGGCCCGCGCCACCGGTTGTGCCATCAGGCCCACCGCGGACGCCCCGGCCAGCCCTCGTGCCATGAATCCCCGTCGTGTGATCGCACCGTTCATCATCGTGGCCTCCTGGTCTGCGTACCTGTGTCCCCGAGCAATGCCCCAATCACCGTGTACGATCGGGCATTGTCTCTGACGGCCCCCTCACTCGCAACTCCCTGTTCGCCTCAGCCCACCCGTTGCCGCGTGACGCGCAACCCATTCTACTTATGGCATGATCGTTGAGTCCGCCGGCGGGATCGACTTGTTGCGGTTCGGCGCGTTGGCCGATCTGGCCGGTCTCGCGCACGCGATCACCACCGGGCCGTGGAACATGGCCTGCCATTGCGGGCCCGACGTTCGGCTCGCGGTCAGTCGGCGCCAGCGCGTGTGCGACA
The DNA here is from genome assembly GCA_964403235.1 of uncultured Planctomycetales bacterium. Classification (GTDB taxonomy): domain Bacteria; phylum Planctomycetota; class Phycisphaerae; order UBA1845; family JAFGLZ01; genus JAFGLZ01. The sequence continues at coordinate 2,569 of CAYOGX010000061.1, forward strand.
CCCTGGGACTCGCCTTCGATCGACTGACCTGCGCCGAGCAGATCCACGGCGGCGAGCTGGCCGTCGTCCAGCCCGAGCAAGTCGGCGCGGGGCGCGACGGCCGCGCCTCGGCCGTCGCCGGCGTGGACGGGCTGTTGACCGATCGGCCGGGCGTCGGATTGATGGTCCTGTCCGCAGACTGCCCGTTGGTGCTGGTCTTCGATCCGCAGCGGCGGGCCCTGGGCGTGGCGCATGCCAGTTGGCGATGCACCGTCGCCCAGATCAGCCGTTGCCTGGTGGACGGGATGGCGGACGTCTTTGGCTGTGACCCGGTCGGGTTACGGGCGGGCATCGGTCCGTCGGCCGGGCCGGAGCGATACGTCGTCGGCGACGACGTCCGACAGCGGGCTGCTGCCGTGTTCGACCATCACGATCGGTACTTCCGACAGACACCGGCCGGCATGACGTTCGATCTGTGGTCGGCCAATCGCGATCAGCTCCTGGCCGCGGGTCTGCGCGCCAATCGCGTCGAGGTAGCCGGCATCTGTACGATCCAGGACGATCGGTTCTTCAGCTACCGCCGCGACGGGCCCGAGACCGGACGATTTGCTCTTGTCGCCGGACTCCAACTGCCGTAGCGTATGTCTCGCGGGGTGCGCGATTCGTCGCCGGGCGCTGCGGTCTTGAGGAGCTCGTCATGGACACCGCCGTCGTCATGGTCAGCGGGGGGCTCAACAGCCTGGTCCTCACCGGCATGGCCGCCAGGGAATACACGCTCGCCCTGATGCACGTCAGCTACGGTCAGCGGACACAAGACCGCGATCTGACCTGCGTCCGCGACATCTGTGACCGCTTCAAGCCGGCCAAGAAGGCCGCCATCGCCCTGCCGCACTTTCAGACCGTCGGTGGCAACGCCCGCGTCGACAAGAAGCTCACCATCGAGCACGCCAGCACGCTTGGCAACGAGGCCCCGAGCACTTACGTCCCCGGCCTGATCCCGACGTTGTTGGGACTCGCCTTTCACTGGGCCAGCGCCATCGGCGCCAGGCACATCTTGATCGGCTCGTCGGAAAACGACGGCCCGCCCTGCCCGCGGACGTCGCTGCTGTTCCCCGACCACCGTCGCGACCTGTACCACCTCTACAACCAGCTCATCGAGATCACCGCCAAGCGCGAGACCGGGATTCAGCTTCAGACCCCTTTGATCGAGATGACCCGCGAGGAGGTGGTTCGTCTCGGCCAGCACCTGTCCGTCCCCTTCGAGTTGTCGTGGTCTTGCCTGAGCAGTGGCGAGAGGCCCTGCGGCACGTGCTACGGCTGTGTGTCCCGGGCCCAGGGCTTCGTCGGCGCGGCCATGCCCGATCCCATCATGATCAAGGACGCGTAGCCCCACGCGGCAGGTGCCCCATGCCCGACGCCGCCCCCAACCGATTTGTCATCCAACATCACACCGGGCACGGACCGGAGCACTGGGACCTGATGCTCGAAGACGGCGACGCGCTGGCCACCTGGCAGCTCGACCGGCCCCCAACCCCCGACGACACCGAACCGATCCGAACCGTCCAGATCGCCAACCACCGCAAGGCCTACCTGACCTACGAGGGCCCGGTCAGCCGCAACCGAGGCCACGTCACCATCCACGACGCCGGTACGTACGTCACCCTCGATCGAACCGACGAGGCGTGGACCTTCGACCTGACAGGCACGCGGATCAAGGACATCTTCGTCCTGCAACGATGCCCGATCGACCCCGACCAACCCGAACGCTGGGAACTCCAGCGCACCAGCAACGCCACGCACTAAGGTGGCCGGCCAAACGGGACGCCTCCGAGCCACGACCGTTAGGGAGAACGTCTGTCGATGATGCGCGTTACCGCAGGTCGAACAGTGTCTCTGCGGCTGCGTTGCAGCGCTTGGCGAGTTCGGCTGGTGACAGCCCGTATAGATCGGCCAGGAAGCGGCAGGTGTGGACCAGGTGGGCGGGCTCGTTGGGTCGGACCTTGCGGATCGGCTCGGGTGAGTTGTAGGGCGCGTCGGTCTCGAGCAGCAGGCGGTCCGGCGGGATAACCTCGGCGGCCTCGCGCACGGCGGTGGCGTTCTTGAACGTCACGATGCCCGACAGCGAAACATACCAGCCCGCGTCCAGGATGCGGACCACTTCGTCCCGCGTGCCCGTGAAGCAGTGGAACACGCCCCGTGCGGCCCGGCGGCTATGCTTCGCCAGCAGATTCAGGGCGTCGTCGACGGCGTCGCGGGAGTGGATCACCAGCGGCAGGTCATAGCGCTCAGCCAAGGCGATCTGTTGGATGAAGGCTTCTTGCTGCGCGGCGCGGTCGCTGAAATCGTAATGGTAATCGAGTCCGGTCTCACCGACGGCGACGGGCCCGGCCGTCTCGAGCAGCCTGGCCAGATCCGACCAGGTCGCGTCGGTCGCCTTGCCCGCCTCATGCGGATGCACGCCCGCGGTCGCCCAGACATCGACGAAGCGCGACGACAGCGCGACGGCCGCCCTGCTGTCCTCGACGTCCGTACCGATCGTGACGCATCGGCTCACACCAGTGGCCCTCGCGCGGGCCAGCACGGCTTCGACCTGCTGGGCCAACGGCTCGAACGTCAAATGGCAGTGCGAATCGATCAGATCGATGGGTTCGGCCGATGCTGGCTGGGGATCGGACATGGACCCTACCGTCGCGGGGGATCGAACGCGTCGGGCGTGTGGCGGATGACGGGCTTGCCGCCCTCGGGCAGCGTCACGGCCACCACGTCGAAGCGACAGGCGTAGTCGTCGGCCTGGCGCTGATTCAGCCAGTACCGCGCCACCTGGTACAGTTTGCGTCGCTTGGCCGCCGTCACCGTATCTTCCGGATCGGCCTGGTCGCCGCCCTGACGGGTCTTGACCTCGATGAAGGCGATGGTCCGACCGTCCAGCGCAATCAGATCGATCTCGCCGACGGGGCAGGTGTAGTTCTTGGCCAGGATCTTGTAACCCTGCCGCTTGAGGAACCGCCGCGCCAGCTTCTCCCCCTTCGGCCCGACTTGCAGTCTGTCGATCACGATACGCTACGTCGATTCGTCGGCCTAGTCGGTCGATTCCTCGGCCACCGCCTCGGCCGCGTCGACGGCCTCGTCTTCAGGGGTCTCTGCGGCGGCGACGCCGCCCCGGCCGATCCGACGATCGCGCAACCGGCGCGCCTTGCCCACGCGCTCACGCAGGTAGTACAGCTTCGCACGGCGCGTCTTGCCCGAACGGACCACCTCGACGTCGACGACCCTCGGCGAGTCCAGCGGGAAGATCCGCTCGACCCCTTCGTTATTGACGATCCGTCGAACGGTGAAGGTCCCGCCGGCCCCGCCTCGCTTGGCAATCACCACGCCCTGAAACGGCTGGACGCGCTCCTTGTCGCCCTCGACGATCCGCTGGTGCACCGTCACCGTATCGCCCACGCGGACCTCCAGCGGCTTGTCACGCCGGAAGGACGACGCCACCGATTCGATCAGCTCCTGGCTCATCTCCGATACTCCTCTACGTTTCGCTCAGCAAGTCCGGGCGGCGCGTCCTGGTCCTGTCGATGGCCTGCTGCCGACGCCACTCGGCCACCCGGGAATGATCTCCTGACAGCAGCACCTCCGGCACACCCATGCCGCGGAACTCTCGCGGCCGGGTGTACTGCGGATATTCCAACAACCCCTGTGAGAACGAATCTTCCTCGGCCGACGACCCGTCGCCCAACGCACCGGGCAACAGCCGCACCACCGCGTCGACGACGACCATGGCCGCCGCCTCGCCGCCTGACACGACGTAATCGCCGATCGAGATCTCCCGGGGCCTCAGCCCCACCCGGATCCGCTCGTCGAAACCCTCGTAGTGCCCGCAGATCAACAGCAACCGCTCGTGTCCGGCCAGCTCGCGGGCCACCGACTGGCAGAACGTCTCGCCCTGGGGCGTCAACAGGACCCGCGTGTACGCCCCGGGCGCTCGGGCCTCAACGTGCTCGACGGCGGCGAAGATCGGCTCGCACATCATCACCATGCCCGGCCCGCCGCCGAAGGGCTTGTCGTCCACGCTCAGGTGCCGATCGGTCGCGAACGCGCGGATGTTCGTGCACGCGATGTCCACGGCGCCCGCCTCCCGCGCCCGTTGGAGAATGCTGGCCGAGAAAAACGGCTCGCACACCTCCGGAAACAGCGTCAGCACATCGATCCGCATCTGCGCCCCGCATCCGCGCCGCATCCAACCGCGCTGGCGCCCGTGCTCGACGTTTAGCCCCGACGCGCGGAACCACGTACGACACCGCGAAAGGCATGCGCCGTTCGGACCGGCCCGCCGACGCTATGCCTTAACGGCGATGCCCTCTCGCTTGAGCAGATCGCGCACGGTGTCCGACGGCTGGGCGCCCTGGCTCAGCCAGTGCTCGATCCGCTCGCGCTTCAGCCGAACCTGCTTGCCCGGCTCGGTCGCCAACGGGTCGTAGAATCCCAGCTCCTCGATCACCTTGCCGTCGCGCGGGGCGCGCCCGTCGATCGCGCTGACGCGATAGAACGGTTGGTGCCGGCGACCCATTCGCTTTAACCTCAACCTCACTGCCACGATACACTCCTACGTTTCTCAACCGGCGCCAGACCCGCACTCGGTCCCGGATCACCGGCGCGTCTTCTCGCACGGCGACTCAGCGTCTCCGCCGGCGCTTGCGCTTGTCCTTCTGGCTCAGCCGCCGTTTCTTGGCGGTCGTGCTCCCCTTCATCTTTAACTGGGGCATCTTGCCGCCGAGGGCCGACATCTGGGCGAACTGCGTGCCCATCCGAAGCCGGTCCGTAAAATTCATGCCCGCCATCGCCTTCATCACGTCGCGGGCCTGGCTGAAGCTTTTGATCAGGCCCGACACGTCCTGCACGTCGGTCCCGCTGCCGCGGGCGATCCGGCGGCGACGGCTCGCGTCGACCATGGTGGGCTGCGCGCGTTCCCTCGGCGTCATCGACTGGATGACCGCCTTCATCCGCTTGACCTCGCCCTCGTCGACGTCCATGTGCTTCAGTTCGCTGCCCACACCGGGGATCATCTTGAGCAGATCGCGCATCGACCCCATCGACTGCATCTTCTCGATCTGGCCCATGAAGTCGTCCAGGCTGAACGACCCCTTGGCCATCTTTTCCTGCAGCCGGGCGGCCTCTTCCTCCTTAACCTGTGACTGGGCCTTCTCGACCAGCGTCACCACGTCGCCCATGCCCAGGATGCGGCCCGCGATCCGATCGGCGTGGAACTCCTCGAGATCGTCCAGCTTCTCCCCGATGCCGACGAACTTGATCGGCTTGCCCGTGACGTCCTTGACGCTCAGGGCCGCCCCGCCACGCGTGTCGCTGTCGAACTTCGTCAGGATCACCCCATCCAGCTCCAACCGCTCGTTGAAGCGCTCGGCCGTGTTGACCGCGTCCTGGCCTGTCATCGCGTCGATCACGAGGTAGATCTGATGCGGCTGGATCGTCTGGGCGACCTTGCTGACCTCCTGCATCATCTCCTCGTCGATGGCGAGCCGGCCGGCCGTGTCCAGGATCACCACGTCGTGCTCCGTCTTACGGGCCTCGACAAGGGCGTTGCGGCACAGCTTGACCACGCTCTCGTGCCCGCGCTCGGTGTAGACCGGCACGTCGACCTGCCGGCCGATGACCTCGAGCTGGTCGATGGCGGCCGGGCGCTTCAGGTCGGCCGCCACCATCATGGGCTTCTTGCCCTTCTTCAGGATGTACTTGGCCAGCTTGCCCGACGTCGTGGTCTTGCCCGAGCCCTGCAAGCCCGCCATCAGGATGACGGTCGGTCCCGGCGAGACGAACGGGATCCGCGGGTCCACCGGCCCCAGCAGCGAGACCAGCTCGTCGTGGACGATCTTGACCATGAGCTGATCAGGGTGGAGCGTCTTGATGATCTCCTCGCCGATCGCCTTGGTCGTCACCTCGCTGCAAAACTTCTGGGCGACCCGGACGTTGACGTCGGCCTCCAACAGCGCCATCCGCACGTCGCGCATGGCGTCGGAGATATTGGCCTCGGTCAGCCGGCCGCGGCCCCGCAGCTTGCGGAACACATCGCCGAACCGATCTGTCAACTGGTCAAACACGGACGCATACTCCCGTGAACAAGACCGTCCACATACCCAGAACCCCTTAGGATAGCTTCTCGGGCCCGTTACTTCAACCGCCTGCCACCCGCACCCCCAGCCGTGCGTTGGCGTGCCGATCTCGGTGCCCCACCGACTGGCGGGCCGGGTACGGGAGATCCGCACGCTCAATCCGGAGGCAGGAGGGGCCGGGAGCGCAACCGGTACGCCCTGCTCCTGTCTCAGGTTCGGTGTTTCCTCGGGCGGTAAGGGCGGTCGTTTCTCAGCTTGGGGAGCTTGTTCTGTTGGCCCAGCCACGTCAGGAGTTGGGCGACCTCCTGGACCTCGTACGACGCGCCCAGGCGGACGTTTAACAGACGTACGAGACATTCCATGGCCACGCGATTCGGCACCAGCCGGTCGTAGCTCGTGCCGGTGACGCGGTAGAGTTGGGCGAGGGTCTCGACATGTAGATTCGGCCAGGCGAAGCCGTTACAGCGATAGGTCTTGGTGGCCTCGGTCTTGGCGGTGGCCAGTCGCTTGCGGCAGTGGGCGATGTACTTCTTGGAGACGTCGATGCCCACGTAGTGCCGATCGAGTTTGGCGGCGGCGACGACGGTCGTGCCGCTGCCCACGAACGGGTCAAGGACCACGTCCCCCGGGTGGCTGGACGCGCGGATGATCCGCATGAGCAGGGCCTCGGGCATCTGGCAGCCGTGCCAGCCCGCGCGCTCGGCAAACGTGCCGCACACCCGCGGAAACTCGTCCCACACGTCGTCGGGCACCCGGCCCATCGGGTTGGCGCGGCGGTCGCTGTACTCGGTATGCCGGGCCGAGGGGAACCGCACTTGCTCGTCGTTGAAGGTGAACTTCGTCGCGTCCCACACGAAGTACAGGATGTGCGTGTGGGCCTTGGCGAACATGGCCTTGGTGTTCTGCCCAAACGTGTAGTGCCAGACGATCCAGTTGCGGAGCGTCAGGCCGAGGTCCCGCCCGATCAGCCGGGTCTCCGCGGCGTGGTCGTCGCCAATGGCGACGTAGAACGAACCCGCGGGCTTGAGCACCCTCGCGCAGACCGTCATCCATTGGCGCGTCCAGTCCACGTACTGCTCGTACTCGACGTTGTCCTGATACTCGTCGTAGTCATAGCCGATGTTGAAGGGCGGATCGGCGAAGATCAGATCGGCGAACGGCTCGCTCGCGCGACCGAGCAGCTCGACGCAGTCGCCGACCACGACGGTATCCATTCCCAGCTTGTTTGTGTGCGCGTCCCGCGTCCGGTCGGCTCGGTTCGTCGTTAGCCCCATAGGCCTGGCACCTCCTTGGCCTAGTATACTACATATTGGGGCCGCAGCCAGGCGAAACCCAATATTTTGGGCAACGGGGTCCACCTCGCCCTAAGCGCCACCCCCCGCGTGACTTGTGGCGGGCCCATGCCCGGGCCGGCCTGGCGTGTCGGCCGGTCTTACTTGACCAGATCCGACGTACGTGCCAGAATCGGCCGCGTGCGTTTGCGGTTCGGACGGCGGATACCGATGCCCGAGCCGATCTGCCGACCAAACGAGTTGCCGACGTCGGTTGGAAGGGCCGAGACATGCTCAAATCACTCAGACGAATCGGTGTGATCCTGTTGCTGACCGCATCGGGTTGTCATCGGACCGTCACGATCAGGGCCGTTGAACCGGGCATGAAGCAGATCGTCGGCATCGCGCGGCTGGCCGTTCTCGACTTGACCTATCAAGAGGGCTCCGACGTCGGGCGGAACATCGCCAACATGATTGTCGCCGAGCTGGACCAGACGGGCGCGTTCGAGGTGATGGAGCGGAGCGCCGTCGCGAGGGTGCTGGAGGAACAGAAGTTCGGCGCGACCGGCATGGTGGACGCGGCCACGGTCAGCTCGATCGGCAAGCTGTTGGGCGTGGACGGCGTGGTCGTGGGGGAGGTGGTGGCGTTCGGCACGGGCAAGAAG
>CAYOGX010000062.1:0-10567 GCA_964403235.1 uncultured Planctomycetales bacterium
GATCAGGCTGGTCGGGCGCCTCGGCATCGTCGGCGGCGACGGCCTCGATCTCCGACCCGTCGGGCGTGATCGCGGCGTCATCGTCATCGTCGTCATCGTCGTCGTCGTCAACCACGGGCGGCGGGGCCAGCTCCAGCGGGTCCTCGATCCGCGGGATGATCCCGAAGGCTTTCTTCACGTCCTCGCCGAGCCCCTCGCCGTTGAGCGGCTTTCGCCGAGGGATCACGCGCTCGACCGGCTTGCCGAGATCGTTCATGATCATCCGGTGGATGATGAACCGGGCCGACGATTGCCGGGCTGCGTCCGCCCAGTAGGTTCGACTGGTCAGGCGTTCCTTCAGGCGGATGGCCTCGATCAGGTTGGGGCGGAGTGACAGGGCGGCATCGATATGCCACAGCGCCTTGTCGCGATTGCCTTTGGCCATGGCGCAGCGCGCGTAGCGGATCTGGCACTGTGCCAGCCTGCTTCGGCCCCACCATCGCAGCCCTTTGCGGGCACCGATCCGGAAGCGTTCCACGTCATCGCGGAGCTGCTCGCTGACGCCCTCGTCGGCGGCCTGCCTGATGATGCGCGGCGTGACGAGGATGATGACCTCTTCGCGGTTGGTCACGTCGATAGTCCGCCTGAACAGCGCGCCGACGTAGGGGATGTTGCCGATGAGGGGCGTCTGGGCCCGCCCGGCGTTGGTCTCCTCGCGGAACAGCCCGCCGATGACGATCGTGTGCCCGTCGCGGACCAGGACGTTGGAGGTCACCTCGGTGGTGGTTTCGCTCGGCAGGGCCGCGGTGCCGACCTGGGCCACCGCGCCGGAGGAGTCCTCCGGATGGATCTCCAGGCGGACGTGGTCCTCGCGCCCGATGAAGGGCCTGACCACCAGCTTGGTGCCGGTCTCGAGGAACTCGACGGTCTGGCTGGCCGTGGTCTCGGTGAAGGTCGTGGTCAGGTACCCGTCCTTGTTGCCGACCATCACCTCGCCCCGCTGCTTGTTGACGATGAGCAGTTTGGGGTTGGCCATGACGTTGATGTCCGTGATGCCTTCCAGCGCGCGGACGAACACGCCGACCTTGTCGCTCATGAACCCGAAGGTCAGCCCCCCGGCGGGGATGGCGGCGTTGAAGTCCGTTCGGAACGACGCCACGTCCGTGTCGGGGATGACCGGGTTGGCCGCAGCCACCGTGTGCGACTGGAGCCCGTTCGTCGTCGTCCCGAGCCCGTTGAAGTCCACGCCACCCAGAACGTTGAAGTCTATACCCAGCGCGTTGTTCTCCGTCAGCCGCGCACGCAGAAGCGTCGCCTCGATCAGCACCTGGTCCGGCTTGACGTCCAGTTCCTGAACCACCGTGGCGATGCGGCGGAGGTTGTCGTCATAGTCGCGGACGATCAGGACGTCGGCGGTGGCGTAAGAGCTTCCCCCGGCCTCGGTCGAGCTGGTGGTGATGCCCTGCTGGGCGGCGGGGGTGATGGCGATCGTTCCGACCTCGCTCAGCAGCGGGGTCAGGAGCGTGCGCATGTCGGCGGCGTTGACGTACGAGAGGCGGAACATCTGCACCGACGTCTTGCGCTCGACCTTGGTGAATTCGGCCTTCTGCTCGCTCGTCATCACGAAGATGAAGTTGCCTTGCTCCGTGTAGGCCAGGCCGTTGGCGCGCAGAATGCCCTCGAGGGCCTCTTTGAAGGTCACGCCGTACAGGTCGGCGGTGACGTTTCCGGTAACCTCCTTTGTGGTCACGATGTTCTTCTTGACCTGCGAGTTGAGCATTTCCAGCGCGCCGCGGATTTCGACGTTGCGGATATGCAACTCTTTGAAAAACCCGGGCTTGGGTTGGTTCGCCCCGGCGGGGGGCCCGGCCGCGGCCTTGCCCGGGGCCTCTGCGCCCGTGTCCTGGGCCGATACCGACGAGATCGACAGCAGCATGATCGCTGCGGCCACCACAGCCGCCCGGATGAGCGGCAGCCGACGTCTCCTGCGTGTTGCGTACACTTGACTACTCCTTACCAAAGGTCCTTACCAGTTCGTGCAGCCTTGCTGCATTGCCTTGCCGGGCTGCCACAAGCCCGGACTCTGTCTCATCGCTTCATGGCCGCGAGCCCGTTCCGGGTCGCAGCCCCTTGATTTCGATCCTTGCCTTGATGACCAGTTTGTCTGTGGTCTCGGCGTCTGGATCGATGCGGTACTCAACGGTCTTCTGGACTTCACATGTGCGGCTGCCGACGGCGACGAGGGTGAACCCGGCGATCTGGTCGCCTATGCGAAGCAGTTTCCCGTTGATGATCGCCATCGGCGAGTCGCCGACGATGGTGCTCTGGACGTTCAACTGCCGGCGGGCCTGGGAACGGACGCCAGCCTTGACGGTTTCGGTCCTCTTCTTCTTCAGGGCGTCCTTGTCAGGCTTGACCGGCCGGGTGGTCGGCTTGGGCTTGTCGACGACCCTGGTCGGCTCGGTCAGCGGGAACAGCTCGGGGGTGAGCCTGAACAGGTCGCGTGTGATACCCGGCTTGATGGCGGCGATGTACTTGTCGCATGCCGACCCTTCGGACGACGCGCCTGTGCCGAGGATGGCCAGCGGGGTCGGGGAGATTTTGGCCGTCGGGGCGGCGCGCTGCTTGGCCGACGCCCTGGACGGAGAGCCGCCCACGAGCATCCGCCCGCCCATGACCGCACCCACCAGGACCAGGGCAGCCAGAATGGCTGTCTTCTTCTTGTCCCGGCGCAGTTCCATCGACAGCCGCGTGTACCAGTCCGCTGCGGGGGCGCCTGTGCCTCTTCGCTCTATCGTCATTCCTAGCCCTGCTCGTTTCGCTCGTTCGCGATGAAGTAGATGTTCAACTGCAGTTCGATCTCGAGTTCGTTCCTGTCGGCCCGGGGCGTCTTGGCGCCGCTGTCGGCGGTGCCTGCATCCGGCTGCGGCCCGTTGATCGTGAGCCTCTGGACCCTCGTGAGGCGTTCCATCTTGTTGATCTGGTCGAGGAACTTGCCGAGGTCGAGGTAGGAGCCCTTGAATTTCATGATAATCGGGAGCGTGTTGAAGAGCGTTTCGCGCTGGGGCCGACCGGGCTCGATGACCTCATTCGAGAAGTTCTGGCTGGCGAGGTTCTGGCTGATCTCCTTGAGGAAGCCGCCCAGTTCCTTCTGCTGGGGCAGCCGGCGGTCGAAGTTCTTGTACTGGGCCTTCATCGCCTGGGTCTCACGGAGCAGTTTGGGCACGACGGAGGCCCGGCTGGTCTGCTCCTCGATGTCCCGCTTTCGCGTGACGATCCTCGCCTGGAGCTTGTCCAACTCCTTGTCCTGGGGGATGTAGACGAACAGCACCGCCGCGGCTACGCCCGCCAGAAGCAGTACGAGTGCGATCACGCTGTCTCTGGTGAATCCCATCTTCGCTGCCTTTCCCTAGCGCACGACATAGCAACTGGCCTGGAACTGCCGGGCCGTTCTGTCCTTGATCCTCACGTTCCTGCTGTAGCCCATGTTGACGTCCCTGAACAGCGGGCAAGCCGACATCTGCCCGATGAAGTTGGCCACGTCCACGTCCTCCCGCGCCAGCCCGGTCAGCGTCAGGCGTACCCGCTTGACGGTGCGCGCCCCCGGGCCGGGCAGACCGGCCACACGCGGTCGGCTGCTGCGGTTGACGTGCCCGCCGCCCTCCCCCGTGGCGGAGACCTCCATGGTCTCGATGCTCAACTGGGTCAGGACGGTCGGCTCGCGGAGAAGGCGCTGGAGTTCGCTGAGCAGCATGTAGGTGCTGAGTCGGCTGCCGAGCTGCTCGTCGATCCGCTGCATGACGTAGAGGTCGGCCTTCTCGCGTTCGAGGTCGACGCGGCGCTGGAGCTGGAGGCTGATATCGGCCTCGCGGGACCCGAGTTGGGCCAGTTCGGCCCGAACCGCCTGTACCCGCCCGTGCCGCGTGGTGCCCAGCACGACCAGTCCGGCCAGGCAGATGCCCAGCAGGTAGGTCTGCTTGACGATCCTCTGGCGTCTTCGGCGTCCGGCCTTGATGCGTTCAGGCAGAAAGTCGACGCATTGCATCGTCGGTCTCCTCGGCGTTCTTGTCGTCGGCAAACGCGTTTCTGAAGGCCAGGCCGGCGCAGAGGGCCCATTCGGTGGCGGTGGCCCGCCGGTTCGAGCCCAGGTCAACAGACGAGATGTCCACGCCGCGCAGCGGCTCGCCCACCACCGCGGCGGTGCCGAGCTGACCGGTCAGCAGGTCCACCAGCGCGCGGTCGTAGCTCTCCCCGCCGCTCAGCGTGATCCGCTGGGGCCGCAGCCCGCGGAACGTCACCGAGCAGTACCGCAGGCACAGGGCGACCTCCCTGGCCAGCGACTCGACCTGGCCCCGGACGGCGTCGTGGATGGACCATTCCAGGCTGGAGCGGTCCTTGGAGGCGACGGCTTTGGCCTCGTCGGCCTCGCCCGAGTCCGACTGCTCGTACTCCCGCATCTTCCGCAGGCGCAGGTCGCGCGCCTCCCCGTAGCTGAGGTTCAGTTGGGCGGCGACGGCTTCGGTCAGCTTGCGCCCGCCGACGTCGATGCTCTTGATGAACACGATCTGCCGACCCCGCGCCACGATCACCCGCGCGGCGCTGTGCCCGATGTCCAGAACCACCGTCACCGACTCCCCGTCCGCCTGGCGACGCAGGTACCGCTCGAACCCCCTGAACAGGGCGACCGGCTCGGCGTCGATGGCCTGGGGGACCAGGGAGACCTGGCCGAGAAGATCCAGATGGCTCTCGACGACCTCGGCGCTGGCCGCCAGCAGAATGACCTCGTCGCGGATCTCGCTGCCCTGGCGGACCTGCCCGGCGTTGAGGCAGTTCAATCGGTCTGCGGCGACGTCGAAACCGAAACGGTCGTTGGCCTCGTAGAGGACGGCCTGCTTGAGTTCGTCAGGGAGCATGCGGGGCAGGCGGACGTTCTTGATGCACAGTTCGTCGCACCGCAGCGCCGAGACCACGCGCCGCCCGCGGAAGTTGCCCCGCTTGAGCATATCGCCGATCGCCGCAACGGCCAACTCCTTCCGCTGGAGCGGGTCCTGGTCTCCGGGGGCGGGGAAGTGCCAGCGTTCGGCTGCTCGCACGCGGATCCGCCCGCCGGACTGGCACATCTGGAGCATCTTTATGCTGTCGGCACCGATGTCCAGCCCGATCGGCCAACGCCTCTTCGGCGTAAGAAACAGCATCTCTGGCGTTCCTTTCCCTACTCGCTCGCCGCCACAGTCACCTTGCCGGTGCCCGCTGCGACAGTGATCACGTACACCTGTGCCCCGGCCTGCATGGTGACGGTCCCGGTGTTGTCCGGGGAGCCCAGCTCGTCAAACGTCACTGCAGCAGTGCCATTGAAGTTCACGGACACGATGTCAATTCCTTCAAATCCTCTCTGGGACGAGAAGTCGGTCACGTAGGCTGTCTTGTTTATCGGGTGAATCAGGGGGCCACTTGCGTTAGAGACGGTGTAAGACTCCCCGGCGCTGCTGAACGTGACCGTGACGGGACTCTGGGTCGTAATCGCCGCGTTCTGCGCGTATTGCAGATCGGACACGATCATCCTGGCCGCCGCCATGGCCGCCGAGTCGGCCGCACTCGAGGCGTACGGAATCACCATGCCGGCCGTGACCCCGATGATGACGACCACCACCATCAGTTCGGCCAGCGTGAATCCCCCCGAGCGGCGGGTGCTATTTTCCGTCCTTTGCGGGGCCATTCGGGCCTCCTTTTGCCTTGCCGTCGTCGGCCACCTTCACCGTGACCTGTCCGCTTCGCAGCAGGGCGATCAGTTCGGCGATCTTGGCCGTGGTGCGGTCCTGGGCGCGGACGACCTGCACGATCTGCGCCTGCGTGCTGGTGTCCAGGAAGGGCTTTTCCGGCTTGGGGCGTCTCAAGACGGCCTCGGCCCGGTCGACCGACGGGGCGTGGTCCGCCCAGAGGCCCACGATCAGCACGGTCAGCAGTATGGCGATGACCGTAAGACACGTCCGCGTGTACCCGTCCACGCGAACACGAAGCGTTCTGCGTTCCTTACCCATGATGGCTCCTCGTTTCATTCGTTCCAGGTCAGCCGGTCCACGTTGGGAAGCCGTGCCTTGTAGATCGACAGAATCTGGGCCGCGGTCAAACAACGGTTGAATATCGCCAGCTCGTCGATCCTCCCGTGCCACGGCCTGTCCTTGGGGTGCGTCGGGCAGCCGCCGATCCAGGCTTCCACATCCTCATCCTGGTCGATGTCGCCCGTCTTGGCACAATTTCCCGCCAGTACGCCGTTGTGGTATATTCGCATATGTGCCCCGTCGTAGGTGACGGCCGCCAGCGTCCATTTCTCCAGCGGCACGTCGCCCTGCGAGGCGGTCAATCCCGTCGAGGTTCCCCGTGTCTTGAGAACGAACCGCAGATACGTTTTCGATCCCACCTGGACCGTGCGGACCGTCCACCAGTGAGCAGCGGTGGTGGATCCGTCGGCCTTGGAGATGATGTGGGCCTTGTGCCCCAAAAGGTGGTTGTGGGTGTCGGGCCAGACCCAGGCGACGATCGTCAGCTCCTTGCCCGCGAGGTCCGGGTTCTCGCCCTCGCCCGTTTCCAGCATGATGCGGTCGTTGAACCCGTCCAGGTGTGCCGAGGTGTCGGCGTCGTACATGATCGCCCCGGCCCAGCCCCGGGAGGTGTTGTCCTTGTACGACGAGTCCCAGTCGCCGACCGCATCCGCCGCTGTATTCGAGACCGGCTGTTCCCCGAGGCGCCAATAGTGCGCCGGTGCCAGAGACCTGATCAGGCTTTCGTGGCGGCTTTCGAGGTAGACCTTGAGCCTGACGGTCTGGGTGACGCCGCCGGACTTGGCCCGACCGGTCAGCAGGTACTGCCTGGTCTGCCCGGCGACGGGGGCCGAGCCGAAGTAGTATTCGTCAGAGGTTCCGTCGGCGTTGAACGGGCCCAGAAGCGCCACGTCCGAGCCGTCCAGGACGCTCGGGTCGGTCCGCAGGAAGTACAGGCCGTGCTCGATGGCCGATTCGGCCAGGTAGCACGACCGGTTCGCGCGAAGCAGGTTGTTCGTGCTGATGAGCTTGACCGTCGTGGTGGTGGCGTAGCTGATCCCGATCACGGTCGCCGAGGCCACCAGGATCAACACCAGCAGCAGGGCCAGTCCGGACTGTTTGGGCCTGTATCTCATGGCACGGTCTCTATCATGGCGCGGTGACGAGGCTGCTGGGCAGCTCCAGCGCAAACGTTCCGCCGTCCGCTTTCGCGACGTAATCGCCGGCCCCCGCCCGCAGGGCCACCGACTCGGAGAGCGTGATGGTGCGGTCTCCGGCGCGAACGCTCATCCGGACCCGCACCCGCCCGGACGCCGGTCCGTCGGACGCCAGAGAAAACGCCAGCTTCTCGACGTCCGCGCCCACAACCCGGGCATTGACGTAGAGGTCGTCGGGCGCGAACCGGGAGTTCAGGATGTCGGACCTGGTCATCTCCGCCAGGCTGTAGGCCCGGTCGTAGACGGCGAGCATCGAGGGGTCCCACGTGTCCGGGAAGACGATGGTGTACGTGGTAACGGTCTTGGCCTCCGCGTCGTACTGCGTGAAGGCCAGCTCCGTCAGGTTGATTCGCCCGTCGGCGTTGGCATCCCTGGCCCAGGAGGTCAGGGCGGTCTGGTCGTTGGAGACCCCCAGGACCAGGCGGGCGCTCTGGACCCCGGCCCGCAACTGCCGCATCGTGCTGCGCGCGCCCTGGATGCAGTCGAAGTAGTCCTGCCCGTCCGAGGTCGCCGACGACAGGGCGACGGACGCCCCGGCCACTGCCAGGCCGACCAGCGTCGTGATCGACACCGCCAGCACCGTCTCAACCAGCGTGAAGCCCTGTGTTCCTCGCGTCATGTCCGTGTCCTCCTGTCCTACATGCCGTACACCAGGCGCGTCGCCGTAACCAGCGGCAGCCCTTTGCGCAGGATCACCACGTCGATCCGCACGAAGTTGGGCCACTCGCCGGTGTCCTGCCCGGTGACGTAGACGTAGGTGACGCTGGCCCGTCGGGCCAGATCGAAAGCGGCCGGGTCTGAAATGCTCAGGCCCTGATCGTCGACGATCTCTCCGGCGGCTTCGCTGTAGCCGTCGTAGTCGTCGATGTTGTCGAACGCACTGCGGCCGGATTCTCCGGTTTCGGGCCCGGGGCTGCTCGAGCCGTCGGGGTCGTCAAAGGGACGAGAGATGATCTCCTCGACGAGGTCGTTGGCCAAGCTTGTGGCAACGGTGCGCCGGGCGTCGACCTGCTGGTTCCGGGCCGCGGCCGTGAACGGCATGCTGATCGCGGCGACAGTCGCGGCCAGCAGCGTCGCGGCCAGCAGCGACTCCACCAGCGTGAAGCCCCTCCGCGTGCGTGATTGTGAGGCCTGATGCATCGTGGGCGCTCAGTAGTCGAAGTACCGCTTGCCGTTCTGGTCGACGCCGGTGGCGTCGGCGGTGAGGGTGACCGAGAACGGCTGGTAGATCCACCCGTGGGAATCGTCCGCCGAGGCGGGCATGTTCTCGCCGTCGCCCAGGACGTGCACGGTGGCCTTGCCGTTGACCGGGTTGGTGGGGAAGATGCTCATGTACGGTCCGTAGTCGTAGCCGGCCGTTCCCGGAGGGGCGACGTCGCCCTCGGGTGTGGTGGCCTGTGTCATGTGGTCCAGGAAGGCCTCTTCGGTGGGCGCCTGGGCCTCGTCGAGGTCCGGGTAGCCCGGGGCCACACCGAAGTGCTGCCCCTTGAAGGCCATGATTTGCGTCCGGGCCGTTCGGATGTCATCGGCCAGCATGCTCGTCTTGGCCGCGGTGCTGGCCGTTGAGAGTTGCGGCACGACGACGGCGGCCAGGATGCCCAGGATGATCACGACGACCAGGACTTCCAGCAGCGTGAAAGCGCGTCCGTTACTCATGGCTCCGCTCCGTGTGCGTTGTCGGCCGGTCGGCGGGTGAGGCCTCTTCGGCCGGGCGTCCGCCGCGCCTGTCGGCGGGCGGACTGCTATATCATTCTCTACACTGTCAGGTCATCGCCGCGCGAGCCGGTCGGGGTCGGCGCCAGGCCGACCCCGACCGGGGTTTCGCGTGATGACCGCTGCGAGGTCAGGCGAATGATGCCACCTCATCTCGCATGTGTTCATCCCAGGTTACGGGGTGTTGTCGGCCGAGAAATCGCCCGTGGCGGGGTCGTAGATCCAGCCTTGGCCCGCTGCGGCAGCCGCGCCGACCGTGTTGGTGCCTGTGTAAGGATTCGTCGGGAACTGCTGGAGGTACGGGCCGAAGGCGCCGTTGGCATTCAGCGTTCCATCCTGGTCGGTCTTCCCAGTCAACTGATCCTGCATCGACACGCCGTTGACGTTGCCGGGCAGGGCATCCAGATGCTGGATCTTCCACAGCTCGATCTGGCTGCGGACGGTCTGGAGATCGCTGTCCAGGGCAGCCGCTCGGGCATCGTTCGACGCCTCGGTGAACTGCGGGATCACCACGGCGGCCAATATGCCAAGGATGATCACGACGATCAGAATCTCGACCAGAGTAAAACCTTTGCGGGTCATTGTATTGCCTCCAATACTGCTTGCTTGTCGTCTTAGCCGGCCGACTATCGACCGGCGCGGGTTCGTCTGCCTCCGTACGTCGTCATGCCTTCCGTGAGCGCGGCGGTTTGCGAGCGGGCGGTGGCTGGAAGGTCATGGCCTCCAAGCGACGCGGGTTGACCGTCAACCCGTGACACAACGCCCCGTTATCACCGCAAGTTCTGGCCGGCTCGTCCTTCATGTCCGCTCACCTCCTATCTCGGACAGCCATGGGACTTACGTCCTGCCAGTCTCCGCTTCCTCTGCTCGGCAAGTACAGCCGCGGGCGGGAACACCCATCCTCCGATGCGCATTTCACACTGCATACATCGGCTGACAGGGGTGTCCTCTTGACTAACGAAGCACTCACATGATGGTTTGTCAGACAGCTCGGTCGGGCCGACCGAAGGAAGGGCACGTCTGAGGCGAAAAAGGGGACAACATGGTCCGTATTCTCGCTCCCTTCGGCGGCTCGGCCATCCCGATTCCTCGGAACCCGGAGCTTTGCGCTCCGCGGCCCGTCGGCCGCGGATTGCCTTTTCGGGGAACAGTCACACCGAGACCCTTAGCGGCCATCGGTATCCGTCACAAGGGGAACACTACGATCCCCGTTTGGGAGGGACAAATGCCCTGCGAGTTTTTTTGTGGCGGGACGGAGAACCCAACGCCCCCGGGATGGAACCCGGAGGCGTTTAGCACAGAGAAAAGACCCGCCTACAGCTACTTGTCGCGCGGGCGCCCGGACATCAGGACCAGATCGCGCAGGTGCTCGGGGCCCCCGGCCGCCAGCCAACGCTCCGTAAAACCCTCCTCCTGAACGATTTGGGCAATGGCCATCAACGCCCGCAAATGAGTGTTCCGCTCGTCCGAAGAGCCGATCAGGATGAACGCCGTTTTGACGTACGGCTCGTCCGGATCGAAGACGATGCCCTCCCGCGACCGCACGAGCAGCACGTCGAACAGGCCCCGGCCCTCAACGATGATGTGCGGGATGGCCAGGCCCGGCTGAATCATCGTGCT
>CAYOGX010000063.1:0-10531 GCA_964403235.1 uncultured Planctomycetales bacterium
GGGCGGCGGTGGAGATCAAGATCGGCCAGGGGGCCAAGCCGGGCATCGGCGGGCATCTGCCCGGGGAGAAGGTGGACGCCGCGATCTCGGCGACGCGGATGATTCCCGCGGGCACGGACGCGCTCTCGCCGGCCCCGCACCACGATATCTATTCGATCGAGGACCTGCGGCAGTTGATCTACGCGTTGAAGGAGGCGACGCGATACGCCAAGCCGATTTCGGTGAAGATTGCGGCCGTCCACAACGTGGCCGCCATCGCCAGCGGGATCGTGCGCGCGGGTGCGGACATCGTCGCCATTGACGGCTATCGCGGCGGGACCGGGGCCGCGCCGACGATGATCCGGAACAACGTGGGCATCCCGATCGAGTTCGCGTTGGCGGCCGTCGACTCGCGTCTCCGCGAGGAGGGGATTCGCAATCAGGCGTCGATCGTCGTGGCCGGCGGATTCCGGTGCAGCGCGGACGTGGTCAAGGCGATCGCCCTCGGGGCGGACGCGGTCTACATCGGCACGGCGGCGCTGGTCGCGATGGGGTGTCACGTCTGCCAGAAGTGCTACACCGGCAAGTGCAACTGGGGCATCGCGACGCAGGACCCGTACCTGACCAAGCGTCTGAACCCGGACGTGGCCACCCGGCGGCTGGTCAACCTGCTGAAGGGGTGGGCGCACGAGGTCAAGGAAATGATGGGGGGCATGGGCATCAACGCCGTCGAGAGCCTGCGGGGCAACCGCGAGCACCTCCGCGGCGTGGGGCTGACGGACCGCGAGCTATCGGTGCTGGATATCAAGGCAGCCGGGGAGTAGTCGCCATGAAAAGGATCATCGCAAGAGAGGAGTATTGCCTCGGCTGTCGGCTGTGCGAGATCCATTGCCTGGTGCAGCACTCCAAGTCGAAGAAGCTGATCAAGGTG
Source organism: uncultured Planctomycetales bacterium (assembly GCA_964403235.1). Taxonomy (GTDB): domain Bacteria; phylum Planctomycetota; class Phycisphaerae; order UBA1845; family JAFGLZ01; genus JAFGLZ01. The sequence goes on from CAYOGX010000063.1 coordinate 911, forward strand.
TTCCGATCGGAGGAACGGCGCGCGATCGTTCCGGGCGTTCAGGTCGAGCAATCCGGACAGGTATCGTTCGCCATCCAGTGCCGCCACTGCGACGAAGCGCCCTGCATCGAGGCGTGCATGACCGGCGCGATGCACCGCGATCCGGACACGGGCGCGGTGATCTGCAATCAGGACAAGTGCGTCGGCTGTTGGATGTGCATCATGGTGTGTCCGGTCGGCGCGATACGAAGCGGCGACGAGCGTCACGTGGCGTCCAAGTGCGACCTGTGCATGGGCGAGGAGGTACCGGTATGCGTGGCGAACTGTCCGAACGAGGCCATTATCTGTGAAGACGACGATGAGTAAGGCGCCCTACACGATCATCGGCAACTCCGCGGCCGCCGTCGGTGCGGTGGCGGGCATTCGCGAGGTCGACCCCGACGGGCCGATCACGCTGATCGCCAAGGAGCCCCATCACACCTATTCGCGTCCGCTGATCTCGTACCTGCTCGGCGGGAAGGTGGACGAGTCGCGGATGCCGTATCGCCCGCCCGACTTCTACGAGAAGAACAACGTCCGCGCGATGCTGGGCGTCGAGGTCACGCGGATCGACGCGGACAAGCGGTGCATCGAGACGGCCGACGGGACATCCATCGAGTACGACAGGCTGCTGATCGCCGTGGGCGGGACGCCCATCGTGCCCCTCGACGTGACCGGCACCGACGCCGAGGGCGTGTTCACCTTCACCACGTGGGACGACGCGCGGCACATCCAGCGCTACATCGAGACCCACGAGGTCACCCGGACCGTCGTCATCGGCGGAGGGCTGATCGGACTCAAGTCCGTCGAGGCGCTCGTCGAGCTCGGCATCACCACGACGGTGGTGGAGCTGGCCGATCGGATCCTGAGCGTGACGTTCGACCAGACCGCGTCGGACCTGGCTCGCCGGTCGCTGGAAAAGGCGGGGGTGGGCGTGCGTTGCGGGACCACGGTCGAGCGGATCAGACAACAGGGTGGCAAGGTCTCGGGCGTGGTGTTGCGAGACGGCACGGAGCTGGCCTGCTCGATGGTGATCTTCGCGGTCGGGGTGGTTCCGAACACGCGGATCGTGAATGGCGAAGCGATCGAGACGGACCGGGGCATCCTGGTCGATGACTGCCAGCGGACGTCGGTGGATGGGATCTACGCGGCCGGCGACGTGGCCCAGGCGGCCGACATGCTGAGCGGTCAGAAGCGGCCGATCCCGATCTTCCCCAACGCCTACCGTCAGGGCCTGGTCGCCGGGAACCACATGGCCGGCGGGAATAGGCGGTACGAAGGCGGGTTGGCGATGAACGCGGTGGACATCTGCGGTCTGAAGACCATCTCGGTGGGCGTGACGGTGGCGGACGACGACGGCTATGAGGCCTTGACGAGCCTCGACGAGGACACAGCCGTCTACAAGAAGATCGTCCTGAAGGGCGACCGGATCGTCGGCGCGATCTTCGTCGGCCAGATCGACCGGGCCGGCATCATCACGGGACTGATCAAGAACGCTGTCAGCGTGTCGGGGTTCAAGGACCTGCTGCTGACCGAGCATTTCGGGCTGATTTCGCTGCCGAGCGAGTACCGCAAGCACGTCGTTTCGGGGACGGGGATCGAGATATGAGGATCGACGCGAACGGGGTCCACTATCGCGATCTGAACGACCGGATCCACGCCGCGATCGAGGGCGGCGAGCGGCAGTTCACGCTGGAGAACGTTCGGGGCCAGCGCTACATCGGGGCCGGTCTGAATAGTAGCGTACAAATCACCATCAACGGCGTTCCCGGCAACGATCTGGCTGCGTTCAGGAACGGGGCGGTCGGCACCGTCCACGGCAACGGCCAGGACGGCGTGGGCAACACGATGAACGCCGGCAAGATCGTCATCCACGGAGACGCCGGTGACATCGTCGGGCACTCGATGCGAGGCGGGAAGATCTTCGTGCGCGGCTACGTGGGCTATCGCGCGGGCATCCACATGAAGGCGTTCGAGGATCATTTCCCCATCGTCGTGGTCGGCGGGACGGCGAAGGATTACCTCGGCGAGTACATGGCCGGCGGCGTCCTGATCGTGTTGAACCTCGACGTCGGCGGGGGCGCGTCGGCCGGAAAGTCGCCCGTCGGCGAATACGTCGGCACGGGCATGCACGGCGGCGTGATCTATGTCCGCGGCCAGCTCGAGCCCCACCAGCTCGGGGCCGAGGTGGGCGCCGGCGAGCCGGACGACGCCGACTGGACGAGTCTCAGCGAGGTGCTCGCCGAGTACAGCGACGAGTTCAGTCTGGATACCGGCGCGCTGGACCGTCGCGATTTTGTCAAGCTCACGCCACGCAGCAGCCGACCCTACGGCAATCTGTACGCCTACTGAGACCTGCGCGTCCCGACGACGCGGCCGGGGCCCGGTCACCAGGTACGACTGACCGCCGATCCTCTGAAGGCGAAGCACAAGCGATGCGGCACCGCGTCCCTGCGTGCGCGCCGGCGTCGCGCTCGTCCTATCCCCTGTCCTCGTGAGCGTCCCTGGTGTTATCATGCCGCGTGCGGCGTCCATTGGGCCGACGGTGCACAGACGACGGGCTGTCCTTGCCACCTGAGGAATGGGAGGGTGGTTCAGCCGGTGGCGGGCTCGATCGGGGCCCGTCACAGGAGCCTCGAATGGAATCAATTCGGGAGCTGTTTCGCATCGGCGTGGGGCCTTCCAGCAGTCATACGATGGCGCCGCGCCGGGCGGCCGAGATATTCCGTCGGCGACATCCCGACGCGGCGTCGTATCGGGTCACGCTCTTCGGACCCCTGGCGGCCACGGGCAAGGGCCATCTGACCGACGTAGCGCTGTGCGAGGCGTTCGACCCCGTTTCGGTCCAGATCGTGTGGCAGCCGGAACAACAGCTTCCCCTCCATCCGAACGCTATGCGGTTCGAGGCGCTGGACGCGGTCGGCGGCACGCTCGCGTCGTGGCAGGTGTACAGCGTGGGGGGCGGCGCGTTGCAGGACGGGTCAGACCGTCCGTCGAAGCAGGCCGTCTACGACCTGGACACCATGGCGGACATCTTGGCGCGGTGCGAGGACGCAGGTCAGGCGCTCTGGGAATACGTCGAGCAGCGCGAAGGCGCGGCGATCTGGCCGTTCCTTCGTGACGTATGGCACGCGATGAACGCAGCCGTGGACCAGGGCATTCGCGCCGAGGGGGTCCTGCCGGGCGGCTTGGGGCTCGCGCGCAAGGCCTGGTCCTTCTATCGGAAGGCGTGTGACGCGGGCCCGCACCTGCGGCGGACGGGGCTCTTGTCGGCCTACGCGCTCGCCGCCGCAGAAGAGAACGCCTCGGGCGGGGTGATCGTCACCGCGCCGACCTGCGGCTCGTGTGGCGCCGTCCCGGCGGTCCTGCGCTACGTGCAGGAGACCATCGACTGCGGCGAAGAAGCGGTTCTGCACGCGCTCGCAACGGCCGGCTTGATCGGGGACCTGGTCAAGCGGCACGCCTCGATCTCCGGGGCGGAGGTCGGATGCCAGGGCGAGATCGGCACCGCCTGCGCCATGGCCGCCGCGGGGGGCGTACAGCTACTGGGCGGTACGGCGAGACAAACTGAATACGCCGCAGAAATGGCCCTGGAACACCACATGGGACTGACCTGCGATCCGGTGGGCGGGCTGGTTCAGATCCCCTGCATCGAACGCAACGCCTTCGCGGCCACGCGGGCCCTGACGTGCGCGCAGTACGCGCTGTTCTCGGACGGCGGCCACCGCATCCCGTTCGACGAGGTGGTTGCCGTCATGCGGCAGACCGGACACGACCTGCCCTCGCTGTATCGTGAAACCGCATCCGGCGGTCTGGCGGCCGCCTATCGGCTACGCGGAAAGAAAAAAGCGACATCCTGATTTCGCCAGAGAGACAGAATGTCCCTCTTGCAGATGCCATGTACAGCACGTTCGACCTGGTCTTTTTCGCCGGCTACTTCGTCACGGTGGTGGTCATCGGCTTTGCCACCGGTCGCCGTCAGGCGGCGACCGTGGGGGGGTATTTCCGCGGTGGGAACCGGCTTCCGTGGTACGCCCTGGGCTTCTCGATCGTGGCGGCCGGGATCAGCTCCGAGCAGTTCGTCGGCGAGGTGGGCTACGCGTACAAGCTCGGGCTGCCGGTGGCGAACTGGGAATGGGCGGTCTTCCCGGCGCTCTCGATCCTGCTGTGGATCTTCGTGCCGCTCTACGTCCGCAACCGGATCACGACCATGCCCGAATACCTCGAGCGTCGCTACGGCGGGCGGGCGCGGTCGCTGTACGCATGGCTGATGATCGCCAGCTACGTCTTCGTCAACTTCGCGCTGGTCTTCTACACCGGCGGGTTCGCGCTGGAGGTGATGTGGGGCATCAACAAGGTGGCGGCCGTTTGGATCCTCGCGCTGGTCACGGGGGCCTACACCGTCTACGGCGGTCTGACGGCCGTGGCGTGGACCAGCTCGTTCCAGTGCGCCCTGCTGATGGGCGGCGCGCTGTGGAAGGGTGCCGGCCGGCGCGGCGCTGTCGCCTGTCTATACCTGGCTATCGTGACGGTCCCCTTCATCGCAACCGTCAAGGGAGCGCGGCGCTGATACGCCAGCCTGTGGCTGTGGTGGCTCGTGCTGGCGGCTGTCTTGGCTGCAATCTATGTTCACCTGTGGTAGACGCGTCTCGGAGAGATCTGGCAAGCGGTGACGGGCTCATTCGTACGGGAATACGGAACATCCGTTGGCAGATCTTGGGCAGACCATGACAGGCGCGCGGGCGTTTCGTGTTATCATGTGTGACGCGTTAGCTGGCGCTTCGGTCGCGACGCACGGGTTGAGCACCTCGGCGCAGCGGCACGAAGCGTGGTGTAAGGGTTAGCTCCGGTGTAAACGTCCCAGGTGTCGGTTGGGGAGCGATGAGACAGGAGGCAAATGGCCATGGTTCACCACTTCGCTAAACGACGTGTGTTCATCGGACTGGTCGGCGTGACGGCTGTTGCGATCACCGCGGTTGTCCACCTCGATCTGCGCGCTCAGGCTGGCACCGCGTCGGAGTCCCCCGCTGCCGCGCCCGCCGATCCTGTGGCGGCGGCGCAGGGAGATGAACAGGACCTGCGCGCCCTCCGCCAGCAAATCGAGCAGTCTTCGCGGGAGATCCGCCAGGCCAAGAGCGCCATGCTCCAGGTCATGTTCGAACGCGTCAAGTCGATCAAGCGCCGTCGCGGGCTGACGCCGCGCCAGGCCCAGGCATTCGACGACGCCTACGCTGAAGACATGGCCCGGATCGCCCGTGCCGAGGAACAGCTCGATGCCGCACGCGAGCAATTGGCCGCACGCGAGGAGACGACTCCCCCGGTGGCCGTCGAACAGGACGCCGCTGCCACTGCCAAGCGACTCATCGCTCAGGAACGCGCCAGCCGTCAACGCATCCGCCCGCCCGCCACGGGGCCGGATATCCTGGCCCGACTGGACGCGCTCGAACGACATGTCGCCGTGCTCGAGCGCAAGATCGCCCGCTGACGGCGGCCGGCCCGGGCCTGGTCGCGGGGCCCCTCTCCTTCGCGGGAGGTAGCAGGATGAAGTTGGGATTCGGGCTGTATCCCCACATCTGGGACGACGCCCACCTGGCCATGGCCCGGCAGCTCGGCTGCGACAGTGTCGTCGCCTCGATGCCGCTGCCGGCCGGGAACGGGGTGTGGCAGACGGAGGACCTGGCGCGACTGGAGTCCGACGCGGGCAAGCACGGTCTGGAACTGGCCGCGGTGGAGAACCTGCCCCCCGCGCACTGGGATCGCATCCTGCTCGGCGAGGAGGGTCAGGACGCGCAGATGGCCAACGTCCAGCAAACGGTTCGCAACATGGGCGAGGCCGGTATCGGCTGCCTGGGCTACTATTTCAGCATCGTCGGTGTGTGGGGCCATTGGCGCGACGCGCACCAGCGCGGGCCCGGGCGCGGCGGCGCGGGCGTCTGGAGCTTCGACGTCGACAAGGTCCCCACCGACGAGCCGCCCGACCACCAGGACGTGTGGGGCATGGGCGCGCTGCCGCACCGGTCGACCGACGGCACGGTCCCACCGACCGACGCCGAGACGATGTGGGGGCGACTCGAGTGGTTTCTTCAGAACCTGGTCCCGGTGGCGGAGGAAGCCGGCGTGACGCTGGCCGCCCACCAGGACGATCCGCCCACACCGAAGCTCCGCGGTATCGGTCGACTCTTGACTAGTCCCGACAACCTGCAACGCCTGCTCGATCTGGTGCCCAGCGAGCGCAACCAGCTTGAGTTCTGCCAGGGCACCGTCTCGGAGATGGCCGACGTCGACGTCATCGGCACGATCCGACGGTTTGCCTCACAGGGCAAGATCGCGTACGTCCACTTCCGAAACGTCAGCGCGACGCTGCCCCGCTTCGACGAGGTCTTCATCGACGAGGGCTACGTCGACATGCTCGAGGCCCTGCGGGCGTACCACCAGAACGGATTCGACGGGACGCTGATCCCCGACCACACGCCGTTCATCAGCGCGGACAACGCCTGGGAGACCGGCATGGCCTACGCCCTCGGCTACATCCGCGCGGGCATGCAGATGCTCGGCATGCGTTGAAAGGGTCGACCATGACGGACGACTGGTTGCAGGGGAAGATCGCGCTCGTGACCGGGTCGAGTCGTGGGCTCGGCGCGGGGATCGTCAAGATATTGGCCGAGTATGGCGCGACGGTGATCGTCCATCATCGCGACAGCCTCGATCGGGCGCGGCAGGTCGTCCAACACATCGAGGCCGATGGAGGACGGGCGACGATCGCCCAGGCCGACCTTACCGAACAAGACCAGGTCGACGGGATGTTCCAGACCCTCCGCCGCGACGTCGGTCCGATCGACATCCTGGTCAACAACGCCGGCACGTCGCAGTCCAAGGACATCTTCGAGATCTCGCTGGCGGATTGGGATCGGATGCTGTCGGTCAACCTGACCAGCGCGTTTCTGTGTTCGCAGGCCGTGGCCGCGGACATGAAGGCGCGGCAGTGGGGGCGGATCGTCCTGATCAGCTCGGCCGTTGCGCGGCAGGGGGCGCTGTTCGGCCACGTGCACTACGCCGCGACCAAGTCGGGCATGATCGGGTTCGCCAAGACGCTCGCCCGCACGTTGGCGCCCTACCAGGTGACCGTCAACACGCTGGGCGTGGGGATGGTCGACACCGAATTGCTGCATCAGACGCTCAGCGACGAGCAGATCGAGGCCGCCTACCGTCGCATCCCTCTGAATCGATTCTGCCAGCCGAGCGAAGTCGGACACCTGTGCGCATTCCTGGCCAGCGAACACGCCGGCTATATCACCGGCGCAATGATCGACATCAACGGCGGCATGGTGATGGACGGGTAGCTGCGGTAGGGCAGGTCGAGCGAAGCGAGACCTGCCGGATCGCTATTCCGTCCAGAAGGCGTAGAGCCGGGCGCGGGCCAGGTGAATCTTCATTTGGACGGTCTTGCCGGCCAGGGGGACCAGGTCTGAGTTGGACTTCCATTGGACGGGCAGGCGGACGGCGTCGCCTCGGACGGCGACGGCCTGGGTGCGCGCGAAGTCGCGGATCGGCTGGCCCTGTGCGTCGAGGATCTCCACCAACGCCTCGCCGTCGGGCGCGTCCAAGTTCACGAACAGCCGGTGGCCGGCGAGCTTCAGTGGCCTGGTGAGGACGTAGCCGGGCTTGCGACCGGCATCGAGCGAGATGAACCCGTCACGGCGGAGCACGGCCAGGCAGGCTGCACCCCAGCCGTCTCGGCGATCCGCCCGCTCGCGCGGTGACAGCGTCTTGGGGTCGCGCGGGCTGCCGTCGGTGTTGAGCTTGTACGGGTTCGACCGCCACTTCAGGCCGGTGTAGTAGAACCACAGTTCGTCGCCGCGCTCGACGGGCTGGTTCGTCACGCACAGTTGCCCGCGATCGTAGACGCCCACCAGTCCGCCATCGACCCGCGACGGGCCGATGAAGGGCTGCCGCCCGCCGAGACGCCGCCAGTGCACTAGGTCGCGGGTCATCGCCAACTGGATCAGGTCGAAACCGTCGGTGTTTCTGCGGTCGGGCAGGCACGTGCCGGTCGGATAGTACATCATCAGCAGGCCGATGTAGATCCCTTCGTAAGGAAACACGGCGATGTTGTAGCACTCCGCACGCCAGGCGGGGTGGGCCGTCTTGCCCGCGGGCGGCGTCCATCCGACGGCGGGGTCGGGATCGACGAACACCGGCCTGGCCAGGCCCGGGTCGACCAAGCGGTTTCGGATGAAGGCCAGGGCGAGCGGTTGGTCCTCCGCGTCGGCGCCGAACAGGAAACGGTTCTTGGTCCAGTTCACAAAGTCCTTGCTGATCGAGATGCTGAACGCCCTGCCATACTCGTTGGAGGTCTTGAGCATGGCCAGGAACCGGCCGTGCTCGCGGTCGTGGACAAGCTGCGACTCGTCGCTGGACGGGATGGTGGGCACATCCAGTTTCTTCCAGTGAACGCCATCGGGGCTGACGACGGGGACGCGCCCCTGCGCGCCCAGCAGGCCCTTGTACCGCCGCGACGGGTCCGGGTCGTCCGGATCGTAGATCACGTTCTCGAACGCGTTGCTCGGCCAGCGCAGCTTGGGGTCGATGACGATGCGGTTGTTCTTGGTAGAGCCGCGGACCGCCATCTGCCCGAGCTGCGGCTTGTCCCACCGAACGCCGTCCTTCGAGAGCGCCAGCGCCGGGCCGATCGTGCTGTGATCGTCCATCGTGTAGGCGATGTAGATGAGCTTGTACACCTGCTCGTCGGGCACCCACATCGGGGCCGAGCGGATCTGCACGAGCGAGCCGTCCGAGGGGATGTCGGGCCTGAGCACGGCCCCGCGCTTGGTCGGGCGATGCATGGTGCGGCGCAGCCCTGAGATCTGCTGCACGACGAAGTCGTCGAGGAACAGTTGCTTTCGGCCGGGCCTCATCTCGATCGGACCAGCGACAGCGGCCGTCTGAACGCACAGCACACCGCCAACGCACCACACCAACATCGAAACGGCCGGTTTTACCTGGCGTCTGGGAATCATGGGTCGTCTCCGCAAACCGACCATTTCGGACGGACGGCGCCCACCCCGAATTCGGATGGCCGGGCCCGTCGAAGTCGAGGCCTCTTGAGGAAACGCAGCGTACACCCTCAGCGCAGAACATCAAGCAAGGCCAACCGACCCACCTGGACGGACGGGACCCGCTATTGACACGTCAATGGCGGCTACTGATAGTGGTCACCGCGATCGAGTCACACCTCATCAGGGAGACTGGCATGTCGCGGATCAGCAGAAGGCGTTTTCTGAAGTGTTCGGCCGGTGGCATCGCCGGGCTGGGGGCGGGGTCGGGCGTGTTGTCCCAACCGAAGCTGTCGCGAGCGGCCTCGGCGAACGACCGGATCGTCATGGCCCTGATCGGGTGCGGCGGACGCGGCTCGTCGGTGGCGCGGAACTTCGCGGCCCGCCCGGACGTTGAGTTCGCGTGCGTCTGCGACGTGGACCCCACACGGGGCGTGACCACGCCGAAGCAACTCGCGTCGAGGCGCGGGCGGACGGTGAAACGCGTCGAAGAGTACGAGCGCGTGTTCGAGGACAAGGATATCGACGCGGTGATCGTGGCGACGCCCGA
>CAYOGX010000064.1:0-10513 GCA_964403235.1 uncultured Planctomycetales bacterium
GATCGGTCAGGTTGCACTTCATCCCCGGGAAGGCGAGCCCGTGATCCGTCGTCGAGATGACCAGCGTGTTGTCCGCCAGGCCGTTCGCGTCTAGGGCGTCCAGCACCGCGCTGACACCGGCGTCATAGATCCGCGCGCTGGCCAGGTACGCCGCCATGTCCCGGCGCGTCTGGGGCGTGTCCGGCATTGGGGCCGGCGGGCGGCAGTAGCGATCGTCCTCGGCCGGGCCTGGTTCGGGGAACTCCCGATGTGTCTCGGAAAACCCGACCGACAGGAAGAACGGCTGTGACGGTGCGCGGTTCAGGAAATCGACCGCGGCCGGCGCGACGTGCTCGACCCGATTGCCGGCGGCTTCGAGGATCCGATCGTATCCGATCCGCGTCGGGTCCTTGGCGACGTGTTGGATGCCCGCCAGCGCGGACGCGTACCCGGCCACGCGAAGCGTGTGCACGATGTGATGCCCGTAATCGTTGAGCGCGAACCCTCGATGCGCCAAGCCGGTCATCCCGCAGCAATGCGGCCACTGCCCCGTGACCAGCGCCGCCCGACTCGGCGAGCAGGTCGGCCCAGCACAAAATGCCTGCCGAAACAGGACCCCCTGCTCCGCCAGCCGCTGCAAGTTCGGCGTCGGCACGGCATACCCGTAGGGCTGGATGTACCGGCCGGTATCGTGCGAATGGATGTACAGGATGTTCGGGCGCGTCACGGAATGGCTCCTGGTCGGGTCCGCTCGGCGAACCAGTTGTTCACGTCAGCACGGCAACAGCATAGCACGAACTCAACCAGTGAACCGCACACCGGGCGTTCGGATCGATTGAGTCACCAAGCCCCCTGGCGATGAGGCGAGCTGGTGTGAGTTCAGAGGCGCTTTAGATTTTCAGGCGAGCCGCCAAAACCCTCCGGCCGAGCGGCCCGATCCCATGAATTCAGCTCGTCGGTCCACCGGGCGAGGCATAGAGTAAGGTGCAGGCCAGGCGAGCATCACGGATGGTTCTGTATGATCCGGTGGTTATAAGTAGCCATGACTAAAAAAGAAGACGCCCAGGGTGACGTGACACGATTAGGTCCGCCGGCCCTACCGCACCACGTCGCCACCAGAGAGCTGTGGCGGAACGTGGGCAGGTGGGTCAAGGCCGAGCAGAACAAGACGGGTCGGCCATCGCCCGAGATCTGCAAACCTGTCGGGCAGGCCGAGTCGTAACCGAGCAAGAGGCGCTGGGGGAACCACGAGCGGAGCCGCGGACTGGCAAGGATGCCGGTCCAGGCTCTCGCGTTGGCGCCGCGACGGGCCCACCGGCGGGCGAACCGCCGGTAAGATCCCCCAGTTGGCAACGAACTCGCCCTACTGCCCCTGCCCACCGTTTCACCCCCCCAATCTGCCCTTCGTTGAATCGAGCACCAGGGCCCGACGAGCGCGCCTGACGGTCGTGTCGGCCGACGGACCAGCCGCGGGCAGGTGGCGTTATCCACCAGATCGAGGGCATGGGCTCGGTCGCGGTCATTCTTCCCTCCCGTCCGGACGCAGCGCCCGTTAGGCCGAGCCGGCCGGTGCTTCCGCGATGCTGATCCCGAGACTCAGGGGATGTCCGAAGAATAAGCTTGGGGCGTCCAGTGGTCTGGCGCCGCGTTGGACGCGGACGGCGTGCGTCCGGTAGTCGTCCAATCTGTGGGGTGAGCAGGTTGAGGGAGCCGGCCTCGGACGCACGAGAGGGCAGCGCGGATCCCTGGAGCACGAACCTGTTGCGCGATCCTGGCGCAGAAAAAGGCGAGGCAGCGTCTTGGCGAAAGACACTGCCTCGCGGATTACCAGTTGAAGCTAGCTCTGAGAGGCTCCTTTCCAGCCTCCATTCACCTCACCGGGACTAGCTGCGACGACGACGCAGCCATGCGCCGGCGCCACCCAGCCCCAGCGCCACGAGGCTGCCGAGAGCCGGCTCGGGCACGTGCGCCGTTCCTTCCATGGTCACCACGAAGTCCATCGTCAACGTGGCTTCCAGCGACGTGATGCCGATCTCCCACACGTAACCCGTGGCAACGGTCACGGTGATGATGTCGCTCGCCATGGCCGAAGACGGCGGAATGACCGTCACCGTCGTTAACGGTGCGGCACCCCACGCCCCCGTGGAGTACGTCGTGTACATCTCACCGGTGACGAAGACTGTCACCTCGAGGTACCCACTGCCGGCCGGATTCGCGACGCCGCCCATCAGGTGACCCGCGGCCGTCGTGTCGAAGTCGGTGAAGCGAACCGACCCAATCTTGAGGGTCGCCGTGGCCACGCCGATCAACACGGTCGCCATCTGGTTCGTGTTGGCGATGTCGATATCGTCAACGCTGACCATCGTGGAATCCCCGATGTGGTCACCCGAAAACGACACGTCGAACGTCCCAGCTATGGGCGACGAGACGGTTGCCGGATTGCCGGCACCCGCCGGTCCGATGGTCACCGACATCGACCCGCCGGTCACGTCAAACTGAACGGCCGATGCTGGCGCGACCATCACGCACAGAATTCCTAATGCACCTACTAACCTCATACCCTCAATCCTCCTTTCCTTGTGCGGGGGTCATCAACCCCCGCCTCCGGCCTCGGGGCCGAGTTGCCAGCCCGTTGGCCCTCGACATGTTCAGGAAGGTCGACCCGGTGAAGCGGACGGACATCCGAAACATGTGACCCGCAAGGGTAAGAGCAGCGTTACAACCGGATCGCACGAGTCGGCGAGACGCGTGCACCTACTGCCCTGATATTGCGCTTCGGGATTGCCCTTCCCTTCCGCTGAACAGGATATGCCGTTCCCTTCCTTCTGCAGCATCGCAAGGAGGCTGACAACCCCACCTTGTATGCTACGGGCCTTCCTATCCTCCTGTTACCACACTAGTACTCTACCCGAACGGGGCAGGGAGGTCAAGGCCCTTCTCGGGGTTTTTCGACAAATCGCGCGAGGCTGTTATGTCTTTGTTTTCAAAGGGGTTATGAGTGCGTATTCCCGCGTTCTTTCAATATCTTCCCACGGGGTTCCAGTCTGTGCCAATCGTCGGTTGACGCGCCGGGCCTCGAAGCACTTTACCCTCACGCCGAGGGAACGCGATCAGCGACTGGTCGGCGGGAACCGACAGGACCTTCTGCGGCGCAGCACCCTACGGCCATCTGACCGTCCTCGCGTCAGACAGGCATGCGTCAACGGGGCTCTCGCCAGGCCCGGCCAGCGCCGTAGGCGGACGCCCGAGTCTCGATCGCTGCTGCCAGCTCATGATGGTGACCTTGTCGGGCCAGGCGAACGGCCTGCCTGGCCGTCTGCACTGCCCTGTCGAACTGACCGGTCTCCGCAAGCGCGGCGGCGAGCACGTCGAGCATGACAGGATGGCTGTAGGCCGTCGCGACGTTCGCCTGGTGAGCCAACGTCAGGGCCTCTTGACCGTTTCGGATGCCCGGGGCGGGACACGTGGCCAACAGCCATGCGAGCTTGGCGGATAACGGTGCGCTGCGAGGGTCCACGCGCAGGCCTTCTTCTAGAATCTTCTGTGCGCGCGCGAACCTTCTCCTGCGCATGAAGTGGACGGACAAGTTGATCCGTGCGGGGACGTAGGCGGCGTTGATCCGAAGGGCTTCTCGAAAGTGTTGGATGCCCTCTTTGACCCGGCTGGGTGTTCTCGAGGCCGTCAGGATCCTCCCCAGCCCGTTGTGCGCACCAAGGCACCGAGGGTTCTTCTCGATGGCCTTGCGAAAAGCGGCCTCCGCTTCCGTCTGTCGACGGAGCTTCAACAGGGTGTTTCCCCTGTCGCTGTGGACACCGGCCTCGTTGGGTCGCAGCTTGGCGCTGCGATCATGGTGAGACAGTGCCTCTATGAGCCGGCCCTGTTCGTCGAGCCAGTTGGCCAGGCTCGTGTGAGCGATGGCGTTCTCCGGCTGGACGCACAGGGCCTGACCCCAGAGGGTCTCCGTATCCTGCCAGACCCTGACCTGGCGTTGGGTCAGCCAGACCAAGGCCCCAACGGCGGACAGGAACATCAGCGACGTGACGACCAGAGCCACCTTCCATGCCGAACCGCCCGTCCGCCGGTGCCAGACCGTCAGCCATCCGCCGGCCACCAGGACCGCCCAGCCGACACACGACAAGTACGTGTAGCGATCCGCGGCGATCTGCGGGCCGATCTGAATCAGGCCCGCGACCGGCGCGAGTATCACCAGATAGACGATCCACGAGGCCGCACCGGCCGGCCATCGCCGGGCACCCACCACCACACCGACCGTGACCAGAACGATGGCAGCCGCGCACACCCAAAAGTGCCACACCGGGGGGTACCGGGGCGGGTCCAACAGATACAACGGCGACAGTCCCAACGGCACCAGCGTCTTGTAGACATAGAAGGTCGTTCCGTAGAAGGCGATCGGGAGGCGGGCCACCAACGGGACCCCCTTGATCGTGGCAATGGCCGCGCTGTGGTACTGACCCAAGAAGGCTGTCACCGCAGCCGCGATGGCGATCGCAAGGTAGGGCAGCTTCTCCCACCAGACCGCGCGGACCGCCGGGGCGAGCCACCCGCGACCGAATCGCCCCAGCCGCCCGAGCGGATAGGCATCGAGCACCACCAGCACGACCGGTAGGGTCATGCCGATGGACTTGCCCATCAGCGACAGGACGTAGGCCACCAACGAAATCGCCAGCCATGTCCGCTTCGCACGCCCGGTCAGGGACGAGGCCCGCAAGTACGCGCCCAGCGTGAGCATGAAGAACAGCCCGCTGGTCACGTCGCGGCGCTCCGTGGCCCAGGCCACCGATTCGACCCGCAGGGGGTGAACGGCGAACAACAGGGCTGCCAAACCGGCCGCTACCGTCAGCCCGATTCCTGCCCCGCTGGTGTCCCGACCGATCGCCACGTGCAGAAGGCGTCGCGCCACCCAGAAGAACGCACCGGCCGTGGCGACGTGAAACAGCAGCGAGGTCAGGTGGTACCCCCAAGGCGCCATGCCCCACAGCGCGTAGTCCACCGCGTAGGTGAACCAGGTCAGGGGCTGAAAATGACACATCAGCCGCGTCGTGAACATCCACGCGATGCGGTCCCATTCGAAGCCGCGGTAGTTGAAGTTCTGTAGCAAGACGACGTGGTCATCCCAGAACACGAATCCGTTGTCGAGAACGGGTAGAAATGCCAAAAAGGTGACCGCCATGACGCCGGCCATCATCGCCCAGGCGGTCGGCCCCGCGGGCGGCAACAGCGGACGTGAAACCGAACCTTGATCGAGCGATGGGGGATGCGACGCGGCGTCCGCCGGTTGGGTGGGGCGCGTTTCGCCGGGTTCGCCCGTCATCCTTGCAGTGTAGCCAAGCGGCGTCGGGTCTGACAAGGGCCGGTCGACGCCGACAACGTCGCGAGGCGGCTCGAGGCAAGGGGCACGTTGCACCAGCGCTGACGTGGCGCCGGCCGACCGCGATCGTATCACCGGCCCGTTCGCCACGGTCGTGCGGCTTCGTAGCGTGATGCTCGCCTCTCGATCGCGTTGGCCGATTTGCCGTCTCCGGCCTGGTGTGCCAGATGGGCGGCCTGTCCGGCGATTGTGACGGCTTGATCGAACTGGCCGGTCTCGGCCAAGGCCGCCGCGAGCACGTCGAGCATGCCCGAGTGGCTAGAGCCGGTCGTTTGACAGGCTTGCCGGGCCAGGGTGACGGCCTCGGGACCGTTTCGGATCTTGGGATCAGGACACGTGGCCAGCAGCCACGCCAGGTTGGCGGCCAACCACGGGTTGCGGGGCGCCAGGCGCGTCCCCTCACGGAGGACCTGCTCCGCCTGACCGTACTGTCGTCGTCGGGCGTAATGGGTCGCCAGATCCACGCGGACCTGGACGGCGGCAGGCTTGATCTCCAGGGATTTTCTCAGATGGTCGAGCCCTTCCTGGATCTCCTTGCGCGTGCGCGACCGCAACAGCAGCCTGCCCAGGCCGTTGTGCGCGCCAAAACACCGGGGCTCGATCTCGATGGCCTGTTGAAACGCCGCCCTGGCCGGACCGCGCTGCCCAAGCTCGGCCAACACGGCCGCCATGCTGGTGTAGCTCGAGGCCCGGGCGGGATTCAGCCGGATCCCCTCGCGGTGCTCGGCGAGGGCTTCGCCCAACCGTCCCTGCTGATGAAGCCAGTTGGCCAGGCAGTTGTGCGCCT
Organism: uncultured Planctomycetales bacterium; assembly: GCA_964403235.1. GTDB lineage: Bacteria > Planctomycetota > Phycisphaerae > UBA1845 > JAFGLZ01 > JAFGLZ01. The sequence goes on from CAYOGX010000064.1 coordinate 6,156, forward strand.
TGGCGTTCTCGGGATGGACACGCAGGGCGTGCCGCCACAGCGTCCCGGAGTCGTGCCAGATCCTGGCCTGACGTCTGCTCAGACAGCCCAGGCCGGCGAGAGCCAGCAGGAGGACGAGGGTGCTCGCAACGAAAATCGCCTTCCATCCCGGCGACCTCGTCCGCCGGTGCCAGGTCGCTAGCCACCCGGCCGCGACGAGAATCGCCCAGCCGACGCACGGGAGGTAGGTATACCGATCGGCCGCGATCTGCGGGCCGATCTGAACCAGACCGGAGACCGGCCCGAGGAGGGTCAGATACGTGATCCACAAGGCCAAGCCCGCCGGCCATCGTCGCGCCGCGAGGATCACGCCTGTCGAGAAGAGAATGACGACCACACCACTCAACAAGAAGTACCACGCCCACGGATCGAACGGATGGTCCGGGGAGTACAAGGGCGACAGCCCGAAAGGAAGAAAGGTCTTGTAGACGTACCAGGCCGTCGCATAACACGCAGTGGACACGCGTCCCAACCCCGTGACGAGTTCCATCGGCGCCATGGCCGCGCTGTAGTACTGACCCAAGAAGGCGTTCACCCCGGCCACAATGGCGATCACAAGGTAGGGCAGTTTCTCCAACCACACGCCTCGGACACGTGGCGCGGTCCAGCCGCGACCAAACGGCCCCAACCGCCCGAGCGGATAGGCGTCGAGCACCACGAGGACGACCGGCAGCGTCATGCCCGTGGCCTTGCCCATCAGTGACAGGACGTAGGCCGACAGAGAGACCACGAGCCATCGGGTTCTAGAGCGTCCCGTACCTGCGGCTGCCCGCAAGTAGGCGGCCAGCGTGATCATGAAGAACAGGCCGCTGGTCACATCGCGCCGCTCGGTGGCCCACGCGACCGACTCGGCCCGGAGCGGATGGATGGCGAACACCAAAGCAGCCACCCCCGCCGCCACCGCCAGGCCAGGCCCCGATCCGCTCCCGTGTCGGCCTATGGCCAGGTGGAGCAGACGCCGCGCGACCCAGAAGAACATCCCCGCCGTCGCGGCGTGCCACAGCAGCGAGGTCAGGTGATACCCCCACGGATCCATCCCCCACAGCTTGTAATCCAGCGCGTACGTCAGCCACGTCAGCGGCTGGAAATGGCACATCAACCGCGTCGTGAACATCCACTTGATGTGGTTCCAGTCGAGGCCCCGGTAGTCGTAGTTGTCCAGCAGGACCGCGCGGTCATCCCAGTTCACAAACCCGTTGTCGAGAACGGGCATGTAGGCCAGGAAGGTCACGACCATGACCACGGCCATCGTGATCCAGGCGGACCACCCCGCGCGCGCCGCCGGACGTGCAACCGAAGTGCGATCGAGCGACGGGGGTTGCGAGGTGACATCGGTTGGAGGGGCGAGGCGCGATTCACCGGGCTCGACGGTCATTGTCGCAGTCTAGCAAGGCCCCGTTAGGTCCAACAAGGGCCGGTCGGCGTCGACCCGAGCCTGCACCGGGCCGCAAGGCCGACCGGGCAATTCTCGAGCTGGCGGCGATCCGACCAAGAGACGGTCACGCCTGGTCGGTGATGACCAGGTTGTCGCGGTGGATGACCTCGTCGTAGGTCTTCTCGCCGAGGACCGACTCGAACTGGTTGCTGCGGAGGCCCTTGATCCGGGCCAGGTCGGCGGAGGCGTAGTTACTCAGGCCGCGAGCGAACTCCGTGCCGGCGGCGTCACGGACGCGAACGACGTCGCCGCGCTCGAACTGGCCGCGGACGGCCGTCACGCCGATCGCCAGTAGGCTCTTACCGCCCCGCCGCAGGGCGGCGGCCGCGCCGTCGTCCACGACAACCGTCCCCCGCGGCCGGACCGACCAACCGATCCAACGCTTGCGGGCGCTGACCTTGCTCGGGGCCGTCATGAACAGCGTGCCGACCTTCTGGCCGTCGAGCAGTCGGGTCAGCACGCTTCGCGTTCGGCCGTTGGCGATGACGGCGTAGTCGCCGGCCTCGGTGACGCGGCGAATGGCCTGGAGCTTGCTCGTCATGCCCCCGCTGCCCAGGCTCGACAGCGTCGCTTGGGCCAGGGCCGTCACCTCGCTGTCCACCCGCTGCACCGCGTCGATCCGCTCGCCGTCCCGCCCGATCAGCCCGTCGACCACCGTCAGCAGCACCAGCAGATCGGCGCGGATCAGGTTGGCCGTCAACGCCGCGATGATGTCGTTGTCGCCGTAGCGAATCTCGTCGACGGCCACCGTGTCGTTCTCGTTGATGATCGGGATCGCCGACAGGTCGTGCAGGGCCGTGATCGTGTTGCGGATGTTCAGGTAGCGGACGCGGTCCTCGAAATCGCTTCGCGTCAGCAGCATCTGGGCGGCGTGCAGCTTGCGCCGGCGCAGCCCTTCCTCGAACAGCCGCATCAACGCGGGCTGACCCACCGACGCCGTCGCTTGTAGCATCGGCAGCGCCGCGGGCCTGCGCTTCTGACCCATCACGCCCATGCCCGCGCCGATCGACCCCGAGCTGACCACCGTCACCCTCAACCCGCGCTCGTGCAGTTGGGCAATCTGACCGGCCAGGCTGCGGATCAGGCGGCGGTCGAGCCGGCCATCTGCATCGGTCAGCACGTTCGTGCCGATCTTCACCACGATGTTCTTGGCCGATCTGACCAGTTGTTCTCGTGCTTCAGTGCTTGGCATAGCAGCGTCCGCATGGGTCCGTCGTGCGGGCCCTACCTTGCCGCCGCGTCTCGGCCTTGTTCCGATGCGGCGGACAGACATTCCTCGATCGCCGGCCGGATCGCACGCAGCGCGTTGCCGCGGTGGCTGATCCGGTTCTTGTGCTCCGGGCTGATCTCCGCCGTCGTCTTGCCCAGCGACGGCACGAGAAAGTGCGGGTCGTAACCGAACCCGTTGTTCCCGCGCGGCGGGTCGATGATGACGCCCTCGATCTTGCCCTCTGCCTCGGCCAACACGCCGTCGGGTCCTGCCAGTGCGACCACGCACCGGAACCGCGCGGTCCGCCGGTCCGTCGGCACGCCCGCCAACTCGCGGACCATTCTAGCATTATTGGCGGCGTCGTCGCAGGCCTGGCCCGCGTACCGCGACGAATAGACCCCGGGCCGTCCGTCCAGGGCGTCGACCTCCAGACCGCTGTCGTCCGCCAGAGCCCACACCCCCGAGACCCGGGCGTAATACCGTGCCTTGAGGCGGGCGTTCTCCGCGAACGTCTTCCCGTCCTCGACCGGCTCGGGGATCTCGCCCAGATCGGATAGCGCCACCCACTCGATCGGCAGATCCGCCATCACCGCCGCGATCTCCCGGAACTTGGCCGGGTTGGCCGTGGCGATCACGATGCGACGACGCCCCTGTGACATCATGACGAGACCCAAGCGACACCGCGACCAGCCGACAAATCAACACATCGACAAGTCAACAAGTCGACACCGTGCAAGACGTGCCCGCTTGTCATGTCGACTTGTCGACGTTTCGACTTGTTCACTTGTCGACTTGTCAGTACGTGTCCGTTGCCCGTTGCCCCTTTTTCGGCACGGGAACCAAGAACGACTTCTGGTAAACCTTCTGGAAGCCGTCAGCCGTATTCTTGATCTGTTTGATCTTGCACCCGTTCTCCAGGTTGTACTTGAAGCGCTCCTGCGCGCGGAGCGCCTCGACCTTCGGGGTGTAGCGGATCTTTGGCGGCGCGACCGCTGCGTTCGGGCCCGTCCTCTTCTCGCGGAGGATGTCCTTCTCGCTGAAGTGACCGACGGTGACGCTGCTGCGGACCGGACCGTGCTGGTAGTAGGCCTCGATGCCGTCGTCGCGAAGCTGCTCGACCCACTGGACGGCCGCCTCCTTGCGCTTGTTGTACGTGGTGGTGTTGTAGAACACGCCGATGTGGAGCGTGTACCCGCCCGGACACTTCGAGATTTCCCACTCGGGTCGCCCGCAGTCCGGCGTGGGCGTCGGCACGAGCCGGGCCGCCGCGAACGGGAATCGCTCGCCGGCCGCCAGCCCGCGGATGAACTGAAGGTCCTGCAACACCTGCGGACCGAAGGTCTCGCGCTGCTTGTCCTTGTCGACCCGGCGGTAGTAACTGCCGTAGTAGATCTTGCTGACGCCGTTCTCGTGTACCGTACGAACCTTCGACGCGTCGAGCTGACCCACCCGGCGGAGCGAGGTGGCCAGCGCGTCGCACGTCTTGACGCGATTCGCCCCCATGTCCTCCATGCACAGGAGGGTCCATTCCTGGCCGGCGGGCTTGTCCTTGTGCGCTGCGAAGATCGCCGGCACGCGCCATTTGCCGTCGCGTTGTGCGGTTTCAACGCAGCCGGTCAGCACGGCCAGACCACAGGCCGACCATAGGATGCTGCTCGATATCCTCACGCGTCG
>CAYOGX010000065.1:0-10510 GCA_964403235.1 uncultured Planctomycetales bacterium
TCACCACCCCGTCGCCGTCGAGGTCAAGCGCCGGGTCGTCCCCGCCAAGCCCGGCGTGAACCATGACGAGGTCATCAATGTCAACGTCGCCGTCGCCATCCACGTCGCCCGGCACGAGCGTCGTCGGCGTCGCCTCGGCCGTGTTGCCGTAGGCGCCCATGTTGACGCGGCCGCCGTTGGGCATCGGTTCGTTACTGTAGTCCGATGCCGGATCGCCCGCGTCAACGCACGGCGACTCCGGTTGGAGATGGTAATCGCCGCCTGCAGGATTGACGAAGAGCGGGTCGGCGTCGATGTTGCCCGTGCCACTGAAGCCGCCCTGAACGTCGCTGTAGGTGATCGTAATCGTGGAACCGTCGTTATTCCAGATCTCGCTGCCGCCGTCCCATAGAACGCAATTGGTCACTTGGACAGTGGTCGGATACGAATGCTCGTAGGAGTCGCACCCGAGGGCGTTGCCGTTAACCGCAGAGTTCGCGACAAGCGTGCAGTTGACAACGATTGGCTCTCCGCTGTCATCGCAGGCAATGCCTCCGCCGTACCCGTCAGCGACGTTCCCCGCAATCACACAGTTCGTAAGCCTCGGGCTGCGGTTGCTGTAGCACGCGTGCAACCCGCCGCCATCGCCGTCGGCCTCGTTGTCGCTGATCAGGCAGTCGGTGATGACCGGGTCGCCGCCGTTATGGCAGGAGATGCCGCCGCCATGATCGCCAGCGCTGTTGCCAGTGATTGCGCAGCCGGTGATGACCGGACTTGCCCCATCCCTACAGTCGAGACCGCCGCCGTTGCCGCGCCAGTTGATCCCGCCCGTGCTTCGGTTGCGGCTGATCGTGCAGTTGGTCAGGGTCGGGTTGCTCCAGTCGCAGGAAATGCCGCCGGCACTCCAGCTCGCGCGATTGTCGCTGATCGTGCAGTTGGTAATGATGGCATTGCTCTCGAAATGGCACCATATGCCGCCGGCATAGTAGCTGGATGAATTGTAGTTGATCGTGCAGTCGGTAATCACCGCACAACTGAATTTGCAGTAGATGCCGGCGCCCCCATGGGCGTCATTGCCCATGATCGTGCAATTGCTGATCGTTGGATTGCAGTCGTCCCTGCAGCAGATGCCGCCGCCGGCGTCGTCGGCTGAGTTGTAGCTGATCGTGCAGTTGCTGATCGTCGGGCTGCTGCCATCCCTGCAGTAGATGCCGCCGCCGGCCTCCGCGGCGGAGTTATAGGTGATCGTGCAGTTGGCGATTGTTGGGCTGGCCGGCCAGCACAGGATGCCGCCGCCGTCGTCTGTCACGTTGCCGCTGTGGATTGTGAAGCCGTCCAGGACGGACGCCGTCGTCTCGTTCGAATGGAAGTAGAAACCCCGGCCCGAGTTCTGGCAGTTGATGGTGGTGTTCGATGCGCCATGTTCGGACCTGACCGCGATCGCCTTGCCGCCGTAGTCAAGCTCTTTGTTGCCGGGGCCCATGTAGGTTCCGTCGGCGACAAGAACGATGTAATCCCACCCGGTTATCGTGGCGTCTATTCCTGCCTGGATCGTGGCCTTGGGGCCGTGGATGCCGTCCCAGGCGGGGGCGAGACCGTCGTACGAGTCAAGTCCCGTCGCCTCATCGACGAAAAAGGTCTTGTCCGGTCTATCGGCGAAGGTTGGACACGAGTCGTCTGCGTGCTCCTCGATATTCGTGCGTCCATCGCCGTCAGGATCGGCCCCCGGGGCGTTGTCCGGATCGGTTGTTCCATCATCGAACGGGTCAAGTCCGCCGCGTACCTCCCAGCCGTCCTGCATGCCGTCGTCATCGGTATCGTTGTCCATGGGATCGGTGCCGTACGTGGTGATCTCTTCGCCGTCATCAAGCCCGTCGTCGTCGCTATCCGGATCAGCGGGATCCGTGCCGTGTGTGTGGACTTCGTTTCCGTCCGTCAGACTGTCGTCATCGGTGTCCGTATCGAGCGGATCGCTGCCGTATGTATTGACTTCCGCGCCATCGCCGAGGCCATCGTAATCGCTGTCCGGATTGAGCGGATCGGTCCCGTAGATGTCGACTTCCTCGCCGTCGTCCAGGCCGTCGCCGTCTGTGTCGGCATTGCGCGGGTCAGTGTTGTACCCGTACTCCTGCAGGTTCGTGAGCCCGTCGCCATCCGGGTCGCCATCAGGCCCGTTGTCCGGATCTGTTGACCCGTCGTCGTTGGGATCCAATCCGCCGGCGACCTCCCATCCGTCGGACATGCCGTCGGCGTCCGTGTCCGGGTCCAGCGGATCAGTGTGGTACGTGAGGATTTCGTCACCGTCACTCAGACCGTCGTCGTCGGAGTCCGTATCCAGAGGATCCGTGCCGTGCGTGTGGACTTCATCGCCGTCGGTGAGCCCGTCGCCGTCCGTGTCCGGGTTGTCGGGGTCGGCACCGTTCTCGTATTCGCCAAGGTTATCCAGGCCGTCGCCGTCCGGGTCCCCAGTCGGATCGCCGTAATAGAGCGCTTCCCACCAGTCCGGCAGTCCATCCCCGTCCGAGTCCGCCACCTCGTCGGCGCCGATGTCGAATGTCCGGGCATCCGGTGGATCATCGAAACCCACTCCGGGCACATCAACTGGCCTCGAGTCACCTTCGCAGTCATCCGCGGGGCCGGTAGGGCACCAGTCGATGCAGGGCGAGCCGAAGGCGATATGCCCGTCCGGTGTGAGCAACGGGTCGGCGTCGATGTTCCCGTCGCCCCACACGAGCGTGCACCCGGCCTCGACGTACGCCGCGGCCTCGCCGCCCTCGACGTCGCTGTAGGAGACCGTGAGGGTATGGGACTCCTCTCCGAGAACCAGGACAGCCACTTGCTCGTCGCCGCCGACACCGGCGAGGTTGCCCCACAGGATGCTGTTGACCACCTCGGAGCTCGTCCCGCCCCTGCAGTACACGGCTCCGCCATGTTCTGACGCTACGTTGCCAGACACGGTGCAGTTGGCAATGACCGGCGCGGCCGCATCCCAACAGCAAATGCCGCCGCCCTTCCTCGCAGAGTTGCCGGTGATGACACAGTTGGTGAACGTCGGCCTGCCGTCGATGTAAACACCGCCGCCCCTGTCGCCGCCGCTATTCCCTGAGATTAGGCAGTTGATGACCGCGGTCTCGTCACCACAGAAGATACCAGCTCCTCCACCGAGAGTACCGGTCCTATTGTTGCTTATCGTGCAGTTGACAATAACGGGACTGCCGTCCCCGCAGCCGATGCCACCGCCCCAGCCGCTTGAATAATTGCCGATGATCGTACAGTCAGTGATCGTTGGATTGCTCGGCGTGCTGCCGCTACCGTCAACGCGGATACCTCCACCTCGCTCCGCCGAGTTGTTGTTGACTGTGCAGTTCCCAATCGTCGGGTGGCACGTCCGATGCATGGAGATGCCGCCTCCCTCCTGGGGTGCGGTGTTGTGATCGAGCACGCAGTTGGTGATCGTCGGGCTGCAGTTTCGTTCAAGGTAAATGGCTCCACCCTCCCGTTGCGACGAGTTGGCGCTGAACGTGCAATCAGTAATAGTGGGATTGCACCTTTCGTAACACGTGATAGCACCGCCCCGACCACCCGCCGAGTTGTCATTGAACGTGCAGTCGCTGATCGTCGGACTGGACAAGTCATAGCAGTAGATCGCGCCGCCGGAACCCGCCGACGAATTACCAATAAAGACGCAGTCGGTGACCGTCGGACTGCTCCCGTCCTCGCACAGGATGCCGCCGCCGGAGCCTTCGGGCCAGTCGCCCGACACGCTGCCGTTTCTAATCGTGAAGCCGTCAATGATGCTGAGGGCGGTTTCCTGTGAGTGGAAGTAGAATCCGCGGCCGTCGTTCTCGCAATCGATGATGGTTGTTGTGGGCCCGTTCCTCGAAACCAGCCTGACCTTCTTACCGTTGAAGTCGAGGTCCTTGTTGCCGGGGCCGCTGTAGGTCCCGTCAGCGACGAGAACCATGTCCCAATCGCTCGCAGCGTCGAGGGCGGCCTGGATCGTTGAGTACTCGGTCGGTACGAGGAGGGGCGTTCTGATATGAAGCCTGACGGTGACTGTCTGAGGGCTGTTTGTAGCCGACGCGCTGGTGACTGTCAGGGCGCAGTTGTACTCGCCGGCGGCGAGGCCGGCGACGGTTGCGCTAAGGGTCACCTCGTCGATCTCGCCGGTTGAGTCTCCCGTGGCCGGGGCTGCGTCGAGCCAGGAACACGCCTCCGTGACTTCCCAATCGAGCGTCCCGCTCCCCCAGTTCCAGATCGAGACGACTTGATCGTCGGGGTCCGGGTCGCCCAGGACCAGTGCGAACTCAATCTCGGCCGGCATCAGGCCGATCTCGGGCGCGAGTCGGTCGAATTCATAGGCGCCCATGTCAACGACCGGCGGGCCGCCGATGCCGGTGTCCGGGGTGTCCGGGGCGTCAACGAAGCGAGGATTCCCATCGAGGTCAAGCGGCGTGGGCTCGGCCGTATCGTCATCGCCGTCGAGATCAGCCGTGTCCGGCGGGACGGCGGCACTGTTGCCGGCGTCAATGCACGGCGAGACGGGGTGCAGGCGGTAGCTGCCGCCGGGGTCGAACATTGGGTCCGCGTCAATGTTGCCGGTGCCGGCCCAACCTCCCTGGATATCGCAGAACGTAACAGTCAGGCCTTCGGAACCGGCCGGAATCTGGTCGGGAGAATTACCCCATAAGATGCAGTTCGTCAGTACAGGAGTGCTGTCACTATTGGAGATATCGCAGACAAGCCCACCTCCGGTTCCCCGTGAGTAGTTCCCCGCAATGGTGCAATTGACGAACGTGGGGCTACTGTCGTACGAAGTGCAGACGCCCGCTCCCCACCCATTCCCGGAGATCTCGTTCTCAACGATTAGACAGTTGACTACGGTTGGGGTCGCGTCCGATGTAGTGCTAATGCCGCCCCCACGGTTATATGCCGCGTTGCCCTGGATCGTGCAGTTGGTGATCGTCGCCGAACCATAGCGGCAGGCAATGCCGCCGCCATATCCTATGCTATTGGACGTGCCTGTGGCCGAGTTGTCCGTGACCACGCAGCCAGCGACCGTCTGGCTGCCTGTCCCCAAAGTGATACCGCCGCCGGACTCTGCCGTGTTGCCGATGATCGTGCAGCCGGTGACTCTCGCGTCGCTGTCTGTGCACCGGATGGCACCGCCGCCGGAGGCGGCCGTATTGCCGATAAACGTGCAGTCAATGATCGCGCCGTCGCTGAACCTGCAGCTAATGCCGCCGCCGCTGCCAACTGAAATGTTATTGATGAATATGCAGTTGACGATCGTGGGGCTGCTCATATCTGTGCAAAGAATGCCTCCGCCAGCATCGAGGGGATACGAACCACCTGCGTAGCCGTTCCTGATCGTGAAGCCTCTGACCACGGAGGCGGGGGTCTCTTGCGTATGGAAATAAAATCCGCGGCGATCGCCCCCGCAATCAATGATGGTCGCTTCGGGCCCGTTCTCCGACTCCAGGACTATGGCTCTGCCTGCGAAGTCCATGTTCCAGTTCCCCGCGCCGGTGTAGAGGCCGTCAGCGATGGTGACGGTATCGCCGCTGATGGCTATGTCGAGGGCGCCCTTGATGGTCTTCTTCGGGCCATGCGTGCCGTCCCAGACGGGTGCGAGCCCGTCCCAATAGTTGTGCCCCGTGGTGCCGTTGACGTAGTAGTGCGCGGGCGGGACGTCGGGCACCAACGGGTCGGTTCCCGCGGCGACTTCATCGCCGTCGCTATACCCGTCGCCGTCGGTGTCGGAATCGTCGGGGTCCGTGCCGTGCTCGTATTCGCCGAGGTTCAACAGGCCGTCGCCGTCGGGATCACCCGCGGCGTCGGCATAGTGGAGGTTTTCCCACACATCGGGCAGGCCGTCGCCGTCCGTATCGACGAATTCATCGGCGCCGATGTCGAAGCTGCCGCCCGGCGGGAAGGGACGGGCCTCGCCGTCCACGTCGTCGTCGGGCGCGCCGGAGGACGTGCCTTGGTTGACACACGGCGAGCCGGCGGTCAGATGCCACTCGGGTGTGAGCTCCGGGTCGAGGTCTATGTTGCCCGCACCGGCGGCGCCCCCCTGGACGTCGCAGTACGTCACCGTGGCGCTTCCGGAGATCTGGTCTACCGTATTGCCCCAGACGATGCAATTGGCAATCGTGACGGTCTCGCTGGCGAGAACGCCCCCGCCGTCTCGGCCTATGTTGCCGACAATCGTGCAGTTGCCGACTATGGTGTTGTTGGACACCCACACGCCGCCGGCGCTGCCACTGCCCACCGAATTGCCGGCCACCACGCAGTTGAGAATTGTCACATCCGCTGAGTCGCAGAAAACCCCGCCCCCAGAAACATCCGCCGTATTGTCAATGACAAGACAAGAGATGATCCGTGACTCACCGTCGCGGCAGTAGAACGCGCCTCCATACAGCGTGGCTGAGTTGTTCTTAAGAACGCAGTCAATAATGCTCGGGGCCGCCTCATACCTCCAGACCAGAATGCCGCCCCCGCAGTTGTCGGGATAAGGTCCGACTGCACGCCCATTCTGGATCGTAAAGCCGCGCACCACACTACCGGCCGGTTCATTTGAGTGGAAATGAAAGCCGCGACCTGAGTTCTCGCAGTCGATAATGCAGTTCGCAGGACCGTCCTCGGACCGGACCGTGATCACCTTGCTGCCGAAATCGAGGTTCTTATTGCCGACCCCGGTGTAGGTTCCGTCCGCGACCTCCACTGTGTAGTGCCACCCGGTTATCGTCGCGTCAATGCCGGCCTGGATGGTGGCCTTGGGGCCGTGGGTACCGTCCCAGACCTTGGCCAGCCCGTCGTACGAGTCGTTGCCCGTCGCGCCGTTGACGTAGTACGTCTTTTCGGCGTTGTCCGGGTGTTGCCAGTTGGTCCCGTCGGCGATCTCCTGGGCGTCATTCCGCCCGTCGCCGTCCACGTCGGCATGTATCGGGTCCGTCCCGTAGTAGTACTCCTCAAGGTTCGTCAGGGTGTCCGAGTCATCGTCGTCCGTCGGGCCGGCGGCTGTCGCTGAACCGAAGTGCTTGAGTTCCCACCAGTCAGGCAGACCGTCGGCATCCGTGTCGACGAACTCGTCAGCGCCGATGTCGTACGTGCGCGCATCCGGCGGGTCGTCAAAGCCGACGCCTGGGATGTCCACCGGACGCGTCTCGCCGTCCACGTCGTCGGCCTCGCCGCCGCCGGCCCAGTCGATGCAGGGGGAACCGAGCCGGAGGTGGCCGTCGAGCGTGAGCATCGGATCAGCATCGATATTGAGGTTGCCGGGCCACCCGCCCTGAACGTCGCAGACGTTCAGCGTAGCGGATCCGGACTCGACGTAGAGTCCCTGTGGGCTGTCGCCCCACAGGACGCACTTGAGGAACGTCGGGTTGCTTCCGGTGACGTAGATGCCCCCGCCCACGGCGGCCGAGTTGCCGGCGATCGTGCAGTTAAGAAACGTCGGGGCACTGTCATCCTCGCAGTAGACTGCGCCGCCATATTCCGCGGCCGAGTTGCCGATAATCGCGCAGTTGCGAAAGGTCGGGCGGGCGCGTTCTCCCCTGCAGTAAATACCTCCACCGTGTCTGACAGATACATTGCCGCTGATCGTGCAATTCGTGAACGTGGGGGTGCTGCTGCTGATGTAGACACCCGCGCCATAACCGTAGAGGAATGTTGAGTTGCCTCTAATCACGCAATTCCTGATTGTCGGGTCAGAATAGGAGAAGTAGATCCCGGCGATGCTATTTCTCGCGTTGGTGATCGTAAGCCCATCGAGCACCGACGTGTCCGTTTCGCCGCTGGTGAAACGGAAGGCCCGATCTGCTCCCTTGCAGTCAACGACCGTGCTCGCCGCCCCGTTCTCGGACCGAACCGTGATGGCCTTGCCGTCGAAGTCAACTCTCCTGTTCCCCTCGCCGGTGTACGTGCCGTCCTTGACGAGGACGGTGTCACCAGTGACAGCGGCGTCGACGCCTTCCTGGATCGCGTCGTAGGGGTGGGCGGCGGAACCGTCCTCGATGGGGTCACTCACGGCGGGGTCGCCCGGGCCCGGATCGCCCGGAGCGTCATCGTCGACGTAGATCGTGCCCGCGACGAGCACGCCCGGGAGCGTAAGCACAATGAGAACCAATGCGGCCGGCAGCACCTTCATCAATCCCTCCTCTTCCCGGGGCGTGCATCAGCGGCCAGGCAGACGACGAGATGTTCGGCCGGCGCACAATCCCCCGGTAACCTCGCTCTGGAGGGGGAGCGCGGACAGACTCTCGCTCCCTCACCTTGTTTTAACGTTACCACGGCACAATCGGCACGTCAAGAAAAATCTTACGAGAGTGGCACAATCGGCAGCATCCGAGAAAAAACGGCGCTCGGGACACGTGCTCATATTTCCGTGCCACCTGACTTCGGGCATCAGGAATGAGCTTGAGAACAACTGCCCGCAAGGGCCGAATGAACAAAGAGCAAAATGGTCTGAACGCAATCACCACCCGTGCAGCGTGGGCTTGAAAGTCGCTGGTAACCCATTGCCCATAAGGCCGTTGCATCCGACCCGATCGGCGTCCAGTCCCCTCCCACTGCTGCGGCCAACGTCAGCGTGTCGTGAGACCCCGGTCCCCAGACGCGCTGGGAGCCCACGTCCCGAGCCACCCGATCAGCGAGACATCCCCCTGTGTCCTGACCCCCGCGCGGCGAGTTCGCCGCTCACCCACCCCCACACTCGCCACGCGCGTTTCAGCGCAGCAACGGGCATTGCAGGCGCACCCATAAGACCCGAAAAAGGACTTGACCACACGAGTCCCCCGTGGTAATCTGTGTGTGTGGTCGGAACCTGGAGTCTGCCCGGATTACGCGTCCATTGCCACGAAGCGGAGACAACGCACGCATCGAGGCCCCCCGCCGACCGCCGCGACCTCAGAAACAGGGGAACCATGACGATGAAACCGTCACTGCTACTGCTCGCCGCCCTTGCCCTGCTCGCCCCCGCCCCGCTCTTCGCCACCACCATCTACGTGGATGACGACAACACCGGCGGCCCCTGGGACGGCTCGTCGGCGCATCCCTACCAGTACATCCAGGACGGCATCGACAACTCAAACCCCAACGACACCGTCATGGTCAGAAACGGCACCTACGTCGGCACCGGCAACAAGAACCTCGACTTCGACGGCAAGTCCATCACCGTCCAGAGCAAGAGCGGGGCCCTCGTCACGATCATCGACTGCGAGAACAGCGGCCGGGGGTTCTCCTTCCACTCGGGCCAAGGCCCAGCCTCGGTTGTTGACGGCTTCACGATCACCAACGGCTCAATCACTGGCACGTTGCATGAAGACAAGGGTGGCGGCATCTATTCCGAAAACAGAAACCGCATGATCACCCGCTGCAGGTTCGCCGACCTCGACGGCAACGGCGTCATCAACGGCCTCGACCTCACCGAAGTCGTCTCCAACTGGACCACCGCGACCGCCGCCGCGCCCGAGCCGACGCCCACGGAGGCAGCAAAGCCCGGCACGCGCGGACGCCGCCCCGGCATCGGCAATGTCCGTGGGGGTCCCGGCAACGTGCGGACGGTAGGGCCGCGTGCGCCTCAACACAGGAAGGGGAGATGAAGGCGCTTTCGCTTGCGATGTTGGCGATCGTGTTCCTGAGTTTGTCGCAGCCGCTTGCGGCCCGCGCGGGCGGTGATGCGGTCTGGGTCCCGGTATCTGCGAGCGGGAGTGACCTCTCGGTGCCTGAGCGTGGGCCGCGCGCGTGCGAGGTCGAGGTGCTCGAGAGCACGGAGCGGGGGTTTGCCGCGCGCCTCGTCGTGCCCGGCCTACTCGGTCGTGAAGCGCGCATCGAGGGAGCATCATTCACGGCGGTCGAGATCCCCAGGTGCGGCATCCGGGGCGAGGTGGGCACGCCGGAGCTGCCGGCGGCTCGACTGCTGTTCGAGGTGCCGCTCGGCGCGGACGTCGTCCTGCGCGAGTCCATTGACGAGGTGGAGCTTCCGCTTTCGGCCTTCGGCCTCGCAGGCCCGGTCAAGCCCCTTCAGAAACCGGTCGAGAAGGTCCCCGGCGCGCGCGAGACTGCGTCGCTCGAATACAACCGGGAAGCCTATGCTCGGGATCGTTTCGAGCCGCGAGAGCGCGTGAGCGTGCAACGCCTTGGCGTGATGCGCGACCACGACATCTGGATGCTCGAGATCCTTCCGGTCGCGTACAACCCGGCCCGGGCGGAGCTATCGGTGCGTGCCACCGTCACGGTCGACGTGAGGTTCGTCAAGCAACTCGGCCCCGACCCGCCCGCGCCATCGGCGAGCAGCGGCCCGATCGAGCAGGCGCTGGGCTCCGTGCTGCTCAACTCTCTCGGGGAAGGCAGCGCCGAGGCCGGCAGCGGGGAGAAGTACCTGATCATCGTTCACTCGTCGCTGGCCGCCGGGATCACGTCGTTCGCCAATGCCAAGCAGTCCCAGGGCTTCACCGTAACTACCGCCTCGACCGCCGTGATCGGCTCAACGGCTGCCCTCATCAAGAGTTACATCCAGACGCGCTAT
>CAYOGX010000066.1:0-10509 GCA_964403235.1 uncultured Planctomycetales bacterium
TGCCCAGGTCCATGTCGCACTCCATCCCATCGTCCAGGACGAAGACCTCGCCGTGGCGGTACGGGTTCAGCGTGCCGCTGTCGCGGTTGAGGTAGCCCTCCAGCTTGATCGGCGCGACGGTCAGGCCCTTGTCCTGGAGCACCTTGGCCAGCGACGAACTGAAGATGCCCTTGCCCAGCCCGCTCATCACCGTCCCGAAGACCACCACGTATTTGGTCTTGCCGGGCTTGTACCCGGCGGGCATCGGGGTGTAGAACTCCGTCTCGTCCGACACGTTGCTGACCGACGACAACAGGCGTTCCGCATCCATGCTTCGGGCCTCCTATACTCGCGTTCCCGACTGGGACCTGACCTTCTCCACGAACACCGCGTACTCCTCGGGCGTGTCCACACCGATGCTGGCGCGGTCCACGATCCCCACGGCGATGGGGTAACCGTTCTCGAGCGCACGCAACTGCTCCAACTTCTCGGTCGACTCCAGCGGCGTGGGGGGCATCCTCGAGTACCGCAACAGGAACTCCCGGCGATAGGCGTAGATGCCCAGGTGCAACAGGTATTCGCCGGGATCCTTGACCTGCCCGCCGTCGTCCCGCGCGAACGGGATGATGCCCTTGCTGAAATACAACGCCCGGCCCGACTGATCGAGTACCACCTTGGTCGTGCTCGGCGAGACGACATCCTCGACGGTCTCGAACGGGCAGGCCAGCGTGGCCATCGCGCAGTCGCTGTTCCGCTCGAGCAGGTCCACGAGCTGATCGACGTGGTCCGGGTCCATCTCGGGCTCATCGCCCTGGACGTTGACGATGAGGTCGGCGTCGAGGTTGGCGGCGACTTCGGCGATCCGGTCGGTCCCACAGACGTGATCCCGGCGGGTCATGACCGCCTCGCCGCCGAATCGCTCGACCGCCTGAAGGATCCGCTCATCGTCGGTGGCCACGATGACGCGACTTATCTTCTTGGCCTTGCAGACGTTATCGTAAACATGTTGAATCAGGTATTTCCCGGTTTCTTTGGCGAGACATTTCCCTGGGAACCGGGTGGACTCATAGCGGGCTGGGATGATGGCGACGGCCGCCAACGCGACACCTGCCTGGGCGAAGGGTTGATCGGAGCTTCACCCAACTGCGGGCACATAGTAGCGGATGGCCGGCTCGTTGTCAAAAACAAAACCGCTCGAGGGCGAAAACGGGACCGAATCGCTGTGGCATAGGCGGTCTCAGCGTCCTGGGACGGCGGGGGGTGGGCGGGGCATGTGACCGGCCCCGGTGGTCTGTCGACGGTGGTTGGGACCGTCGGGGCGGCCGGTTTTCGGACGCGGCCGATGTCTCTGAGGCACGATCCGCATGCCCGTTCACTTTCGAGGGTTTCCCGAGACAGCCGCCGGGCCTGGTGCGCGTTGGGCCGCGCGTTCGAGAAGCGCTCGCGCCTCGGTGTTCTCGGGTTCGGCCCGGAGGACGCGGTGACAGCACTCGATGACCTCATCCCAGCGCTCCAGGTGCACCGACATCTGACCCAGACGTAGCCGGGCCTTGAGATGGTCGGGGTCCAGAGACAGGGCCTCGCGGAATCTGTCGGCCGCTTGTTTCCATTTGCCTTGTCCGGCCAGTACCAGACCGGCGTCGTACCGTGCGCTGGTCCAGCGGGGTTCCAGCTCGGCAGCCCGATTGAAGTGTTTGAGGGCCTCGGACAACTGACCGGATCGCCCCAGTGCGCCGCCCAGGGCCAGGTGGGCGTCGGCGCTGCGCGGGTCCAGCTCGACGGCCTTTCGCAGGTGTTGGACGGCCTTGGCCCGACTGCCCGTCGATTCCAGTGCCAGACCGAGCAGGCGGTGGGTCTCGGCGCCCGCGCCGCCCGATCGCAGGGCCTGGCGCAGATAGGGAATGGCCTCGGCGGACTTGCCCTGCTCCTGCAACAGCTGACCGAGCGACAGCAGTGACTCGCAGGTGGGCTGGGTCGCGACGGTCCGGCGGAGGCGTTCGATGGTTTGGTTGGCCTGCTGGCTCCTGACCGCCGCCAAGGCCTCCGAGGCCTCTGCGTACTCGGGCGCGATCGCCAGCGCCCGGCTTAGGGCCTGTTCGGCCTGGTCCAACCGCCCTTGGGCCTGGTACGTCAGACCGATCTGGAGGTGCACCTTGGCACCATGGGTCCCGTCCCAGGCCTTCAGCAGTCGGTTGAACGCGTCGATGGCCTCGGCGTACCGACCGCGGGTGCGATGTACGTGGCCCAGCCATTCCAAGGCTATTGGGTTTTTGGGGTCGAACTCGAGCGCTTGCTGGAAGTAGGCGACGGCCTTGTCCAGCTCCTTCCGCTGGAAGTACGCGCTACCGACGGCGGCCAAGCCCTCCGCGTCGCCGTCCGCCAGCTTTGCGGCCCGCTGCAATAGGGACGCGGCGTCGGCGTCTCGCCCCTTCGCGCCGTAGCATGTTGCTAGAAACACCAACGCCTTGGCGTCCTGCGGGACCTTACCGACGTAGGGCTCGAGGATCTCGATTGCCCCGTCGTGGTCGCCTCTGGCGATCATCGCCCGTGCCGCCGTGATCCGGGAGACGTAGGCGACCAGATCGCTCGGGTTGGGCAGATCCGCGAACGCCTTGCCCGCCTGCCGGCTCGTTACCGCGGTGGGGTCCTTGGTGCTCGTGATGTAACTGAGGGCTCGCAGTTGCTGGAGGACCTCCGGCGTGGTGGGCAGGTTGCTCTGTACCGTCGTGACCAGTTCCGGATCGCTGCCGACCCTCTTCTTCAGCAGGTCGTACAGGTCGGCGGCCACGTCACGCCGGCTGCCGTACAGGTTCTTCAGCTCCTTCGGGTCGCTGGTCAGGTCGTACAGTTCGGGTTTGGGCGCCAGAACGAACTTGTAGTCGGCCCGCCGGATTCCCAGCAACGGCGCCCAGCCGCGGAAGAACTTGCTGGCCAGCGTCTCGATGTACAGCGCCCGAGGGCCCGCGCCGGGTGGATCGAGCAGATTCACACCGTCCAGGCCCGGTGGGATGGGTTGGCCCACCAGTGCCAGGATCGTGGGCATCACGTCGATCAGCCCGACCAGCCTCGTGACGGTGTGGCCCTGCGGCACGGGGGCCGGACCGCTCACGATCAGCGGGACGTGCAGCGTCGATTCGTGCAGCAGGATACCGTGTCCCATTTCGTCGTGATCGCCCAGCCCCTCGCCGTGGTCGGACGTGACGATCACCAGCGTCTTCGAGGCGATCTGGCGCTGATCGAGCCAACGCAGCACCACGCCGAGCTGTTGATCCGCATAGGCGACCTCACCGTCGTAAGGTACGGAGGTGTATTGGCTGGCGAACGGCTCGGGCGGGTCGTACGGGAAGTGCGGATCGAAGTAGTGGAGCCAGATGAAGAACTTCTCGCGCCGGTGTGCCTCGAGCCACGCCAGCACCGCGGACGTGGTGGGCCCGGCTCGCCGCTGGTTGCGGTCCGTCTTACGGACAATGGATGCGCTTTCCCACTTGTCGTCGTAGTAGGCAAAGCCGCGGTCCAGCCGGTAGCGGCTGTCGAGCACGACGCTCGAGAGGAAGGCCGCCGACCGGTAGCCGCATTTCGTCAGTAGCTCGGCCAGCGTCGCGGGGCCCGGCTTGAGCTCGAACAGCCCGTTGACCCGCGCCCCGTGGCGGGGCGGGTCGAGGCCTGTCAACAGCGAGGCGTGTGATGGGAGGGTGATCGGCGTGGGCGCGACCGCCTGGGTGAATCGGACCCCTCGGCGCGCCAGCCCGTCCATCACGGGCGTCTTGATGGCCCCGTGCCCGTAACAGCGCACGTGGTCGGCCCGTAGCGTGTCCATCGTGACCAGCAGGATGTTCCAGCCGTCCAGCGCGCCGGGTGGGATCTCGAGGCGGTCGGCCTGCCGCCCTGTTGGGCCGTTACCTCGGCCGCAACCGGTCAGCAGCCCGACCGTCGACAGGGCGCAGCACGCGACCAGGGCGATCCGTCGCCGTGGGCTTATCGGACGAACGGGCTGGTCGGTTCGAGGCACGGTTCGCATGCCCCTCCGCTTTCCAAGGTTATCCCCACGCCCTCTTTACGTACTTCACGTAGATTGGTTCAAAGCGCCGCGTCCATTATCGCCGCCGGCCGCTAGGCCGGGCAAGCGGACACCCCGGGCCCGGGACGGGTCGGAGCGTGGGAGCCCCCTCACGCCGGGGCCTTGAAGACCGATGTCCGCATTTCGCCAACAACGCAGCCGGTCTCAGGCTGGGGGTCGGTGATCTCGATCTCCACGATGTGCTTGTCGGTGTAGGTCGAGCCGATGCTGGTGCAGGTCAGGTTTCCCCGGACGATCTGACGGGCGCGGTGGTTGTGGGCGCACAGCAGGTGGGTGGCCTTGGGCTCGGCCAGGACGGTCCGGCCGAAGACCTCGCTGCCCAGGTAGTTCGTGGCGAAGTCCCACCCCGGATGCCCCGTGCGGACGACCATCTCGGCGAACGGCAGATGATGCATCCCGACCACGATCGTTCGCGCCCGCCGGGCCGCCTCGCCCAGGTGCCGGCGGAGCTTGGTCGCCAGTCGTTGCGTGAACGCCTCGTCATCGCACGGCAGCCGGACGTGCTGCCCGTCCATCCATCGCGTGGTGATCGCCAGCGCCGACTTGGGAATGTCGCGCATTCCGTTCAGCAGTCGCTGATGTTCCGCCAACCTGGCGGCCGCGCCGGGCGCGACCTTCGCCCGGTAGAACCGCACCGGCACGCCAAGCGCTTCGGCCCGATAACTGTGGTCGTACCACCCGATGTTGCCGACGAAGGCCACGCCGTCGATGTAGGCGGGCGCCGCGTCGAGATAGTGCCACCCGTGCTCGCGGCAGACCTCGGCGATTTCGATCTCGTAGCGGCGAAAGCTGTCCCCGCCCGCCCAGGTCCATAGATCGTGGTTGCCCGCGACGAACAGTCTGACCCCGTCGAACCCCTCGAACAGGCGGAGCGCTTCGGCGAACGTCTCCAGCCGCCGTCCGCCCACGTCGCCCAGGAGCAACAGGGCGTCCGCCCGTTGGCGCGATACGGCCCGAGCCAGGACCTCGGTCGGCCCGCGGCTCCGCAGGACGTCATAGTGTAGGTCGCCAGTCGCCAGGATTCGCATGTCGTACAGGGATCCAACCACTCGCTCGGAGGCGCATTGTATCCGGCCGTCTGCGTGGCCTCAACGATATGTCGCTCGATCCTCGACGCGGGGGTGCGTCCGCTCGATCGGGGCAATCCCTAATCCTGCGCGCGACGCCGTCCGCCCGAACCGCGGGATTCATCCCGCGCGGGGGTCCCGCGCGACGTGAACGTCGCGGCTCGGGTGGGTCAATCGCCGATCACATCGACGTGCATCTTTCGGTGCCGGGGGCCGTCGAACTCGGCGAAGTAGACGGCCTGCCAGGTGCCCAGGACGAGTCGGCCGTTCTGCACGAGGAGGGTCTGCGAGGCCCCCAGTAGCGACGATTTCAGGTGGGCGTCGCTGTTGCCTTCGGCGTGGCGGTAGCCGGGGTCGTGGTGGGGGATTAGCTCGGTGAGCTTGTGGTCCAGGTCGCGGGTGACGTTGGGGTCGGCGTTTTCCTGGATGGTCACGCCCGCGGTGGTGTGGGGCACGAAGCAGACGCACAGGCCCCGCTGGATGCCGGCCTCGGCCACGCATGCCTCGACCTGACGGGTCACGTCGACAAACTCACAACGGCGCTGGGTGCGAACGTCCAATGTCATCATCGTCACGCCAGCTCCAGCCTGTGCCGGTTCGCGTGGCCCGCCCGCCCCTGGCCTGGCGTCGCCCGGCAGATGCATACGGTCATCGAGCGTCAGCCTAACGGAGTCAGGGCGTTGCGGCAAGGCGACCGACCGGATCGGTGGCGCTACGGCTTGGAACGCTAAGGCGTGGAGGGCTGTTCCGCCTCGGCGGGCTTGACCGGCTCGGGTTGGGGCATCTCCTGACCGAACAACTGCTTGCAGATCGCCGACAGGCGCCTCAGGTCCGACGCGGACTTGCCGGGCTTGGTGGCCGTATAGTTGTACGCCACTTCCGCGAACAGTTGCGGCGTTAGCAGCATGACGGTGGGGTTCTCGAGCTTCATCTCCTGAGTGATTCGGCGAAGCAGCGCGCGGTCCATGAA
Source organism: uncultured Planctomycetales bacterium (assembly GCA_964403235.1). Classification (GTDB taxonomy): domain Bacteria; phylum Planctomycetota; class Phycisphaerae; order UBA1845; family JAFGLZ01; genus JAFGLZ01. The sequence continues at coordinate 6,095 of CAYOGX010000066.1, forward strand.
CCCGAGCGTGAGCTTCAGCAGGACCTCTCGAAACAGCGTACGGGCGCCGGTGCTACCGCGCGCCTTGTTTTCCTGCTGAATTCGGTTGAGCACGAGCAGCGCGCCGATCGCCAGGACGGCGATGGCGGCCAGTAGGAGCATGCCCGACCAGACGCCGGAGCCGGGCTCGGACTTGCTGGTGAACCCGCGTCGCATCGCTTCGAGCTTTTCGGCCCGTCCCAGGGCGGCGAGGATCAACGGGATCATGGGGCGCCCTCCTGAACGGTTTCAGCCGGCGAGGGGATGTTGGGGGTTTCGCCTTTCAGGGCGCTGTTCAGGACGGTCACGGCCCTGAGGGCGCGACGTCGCACGGTCGGGTCGGGGTCGTGCTTGGCCAGCCGCAGAACCCGCGCCGAGAGCGCCATGAGCTTGAGGACCTGGACCACCCACAGCGCGCTGGCCCGATGGGCGGGCTCTTCATGGTTGAGCATCTCGAGCAGCACCGTCACCGCCTCACGAGACTGGAATCCCAGCAAGGCCTTGACCGCGTTGGCGCGGATCCGATTGTCCTTGGACCGGAGCTGGTGCCGGATTTGCTCGGAACGGGTGACGGCCCGAAGGCGGTCGAGCGACTCGATGCTGTTGGCCTGGACGCGATCGTCGGGATCGTTCAGCCCGTTGAGGAGGATTCGCTCGCTCGTCGGCCCGGGCAGCTGCGCCAACAGCATCATCACCGCGCTGCGAACGTAGGCATCGGCGTCGTAGGCCACGCGGTGGATGTCTTCCTTGAGCTGGCCGGCGAGATCCAGCGAACCGATGATCTGCACCGCCCGCAAGCGATCCGTCGACTTGGAGCCGGCCAGTTTGCTTCGCAGCTCCGGCAGGAGATCGTCCTCGGTGCTCAGCAGCACTTCGCCGAGGCGCTGTCGTTCGTCCTCGTCCAACGCGTCGAAGCTTTGCCAGTACTGATCGAACCCGTATCCGGTCACTTGTTCGCCGGCCAGTTCGCGGCTGGCGGGCGAATCACTGGCGACCTGTTCGGCCAGCACCGTGGGCAGGTCGTCGGGGCATCTGCGCGTCATCTCCCGGACGGCGATGGCTGCCAGCTCCTGATCCTCCCACTGGACCACACTGCAGATGAGCTGAGTGCTCATCTCGTTTTCGATGTCGATCAGCCCCCACAGGCCCGCCCGTTGGGCCTCGCGCCGGTCCGAGAGGAGCAGGTCGCGACAGACGGCCACCTTTCGTTCGACGGCCAGCCCGGTGGCCAAGACCAGCTCGACGGCCCGCCAGTAGAGCTCGGGCGCCAGCCGGAGGATGGGTTGTCCGTTCCGACCCAGCCAGGCCAGGCTCCGGATCCCCCCGATGCCGCGCCGGATCCGCGTGTCGGCCACGAGGAACCCCCACCGGATGAACTCCCGCATGAAGGCCTCGTTCCGTTGCTCCGATACGACCCGAACGACCGTCGCCCGGAGGTCCTGATGGGTGAAGGCCTGGTAGATGAACGGCACCATCCGGGGATCGGTGGCGGTCTGTATCAGTTCGGCGATGGCGCGGCCGCAGCTACTCAGCCTGCTGGCAATGGCCCGCCAGAGGGCGTCGTTGAGGTGTTGGGCGAACCACACGACGGTCTCGGCGACTTCGGGGCGGCGGTGGACCTCGTAGCCGTTGACGGCTTCTTCGATGGCGGCGACGAGGTAGCTTCGCTCCTCGGCCAGCCGTGCCAGGGAGTAGGCCTGCACGGCGGACCGCTCACTCTCGTCGGTCGGTTCGCCGGCCAGCACCTCCAGAGTGATGCGTTCTTGTCGGAAGTATCGGTCCGCGAGCTCGCGAAGGATCTCGGCCGCTCGTTGGCGGATGTCGGCGGATCGATCGTGTAGGGCCAGCGGCAGGAGGTAGGCCGACCGGTAGCTACCGATTCGGCCGACCAGGTCGAGGGCGTTGCGACGCGTCTGCGCCTCGCGGGCCTTGACACACCGCCTCAACACGCCGAACAGTTGGTCGGATTGCTCGCGGACGTGGTTTTGAATCTTCGTGTCGAGCTGATGGTACTGGGCGACGATGCCCACCAGGCCCGCGGTCGAGTTCCGCGCCAACAGGATGTTCATGATCTCCTGGTGGCAGGCCGCGTCGGTTCTGATCAGCCCTTGGACCAGGGCATCGTCCGCGTAGGCGTTCTCGGAGGCCTGCAGGATCTCTAGGACTTGCGTATTGAGAGACATACGGGCGCTCAGCTCCGCCACGAACAGGGCCGCCAGCCCCGTTTATATCGGCACACGGGGCCCGGGGCCTGGCGTCTACTGGACCAACACGATCTGATTCAACAAGCGAGGTCCGTGAATCTCCTTCAGACCGACCCGGATGCCCCGACCCCGGAGTCGACTTGCGTTGTCCAACACGTACTTCTTGACGATCGTCTGGCCGGGCTCCACCCGTCGGTACATCCGAACGAGCCGGGCCCGCCCCGGGGCCAGGACGTAGCCCTCGATGTCCACCCCTTCCTGACCGCGGTTGGTGATCGTTTGATGGACGATGACGGTGCTCCGCTCGATGCGGGCGAAGCTGCAGGCCTCGATGGCGTCCAGCCCCAACTCGAACGGGGCCAACGCCGTGAAGTTGTAGCTTCGGTCCGAGTCGATGCTGAACAGTCCCGCCAGGGTCTTGGGCCCGGCCACCTCGTTCGGGGGGAATCGCATCGTCACCCGGGTCCGCAGCTCCTGCCCGGGAGCCAGCGAGAAGCGGGTACGAACCGGGCGGATCTCCCATCCGCGGGGGGGCCTCAGTCTCATCATGCCGCTGATGGGCGTGCGCTGCGGGTTGACGAACCGGACCGTCCGTTCGTGCAGGCGGTAGCTGCTTTCCACCCTGGGCGGATCGAGCGCGAAGCTGTTCCGCAGCTCCAGGTGCCACACCTCCGTACCACGGACGAACGTGGGGGTCCGACCCAGACCGATCTGGTGCCGGTTGCCGACCCGGGGCAGCGCATGGACCCGGCCCCATATGTCGATCTGCTCGGGCGACGAACCGAGGTACATCGTGTGGCGTCGTCCCTCGGGGGGCGCGCGATCGTCCCACACGACCATGATGCCCGCCCCCTCCCGATCGAAGACCAGCGCGTGGACCCCTTCGCCGAGGTAGAACTGACCGGCAGGCTGGGATCGGCTGAGCAGTTCGGCCACGGTTCGGAAGACGAGGTAGGCTTCGTGGGGTTCGACCTTCGGTTCGGCGGTTCGGCGTGTGGTTTCCCAGGGTTTGGGCAGATAGACCACCTCGACGCCGGCGGCATGCGCGCAGGCCAACCGCTTCACCAGGTCGGTCAGTTGGGCGGTCCGGTCGTATCGGCCGGATGCCAGCGGCTCGATCACCGTCCACAGGCCCTGCGCCCGGACCTTCTTGAAGTCGCGGACGTGTGAGGCGATGCCTTCCGGCCTGACGGTGCTGGGGACGTAGAGGGACACGTATTGGGCTTCGAGCGGTTCGGCGGGCGCTTGATGAAGGATCGGCCAGGCGACGGCGATTTCCGCCGCGGGCAGGAACCGATGGAGCTCCTTTTGGAACACGCCCAACGAGGCGCCAAGCCGGGCGTCCCACGCCAGGGCGTCATCGTTGTCCGGGCCCGTCTGCCAGCTCTGTACAAAGCCCGCGGACCTGACCAACGGTCGCGCCAAGTAGGACCGCCACGCCTCAGGCTTCTCGGCCAGTGCGAGCAGGAGCGATCGCCACGATTCATTGGCCCGGTCGACTTGGTCGCCCCGATCGCGCGGGGCGCCGGAGGCCAACATCGCCACCGCATCGATGCGTTCCTGCCACAGCCATTCCAGCAGCTTCTGCCTGGCCGAGGCAGACTGCGGATCTCGTTTCCCGTCCAACTGGGGTCCGCCCATGGGCAGCTTGACGTTGACCACGTGCAACAGGTCGATCAGTCGTGCCGCTGCGCCCGGGCACGCATAGTCGTCCTGACCCAGGACCAGTCCGAATCCTTCGTTCCGTCCGCCCCCGGTGTTCAACCGCGGGCCCAGTTGGACGAAGCGGATGTCCCGCTCGGACAGCCGGAGCTTGTCGGACCAGATGGTCAATCGGGCGTGGTATAGCCCGGGCGGCAATCGTCCCAACTCGACGAGGTGGCCCGCGGGATGGGCGTGCGTGGTCATCTGGAGTTCCCGATCCAGCACCGGACGCCCGTCGGCGGACGCCACCTCGAGCCGGACGGACAGGTCCTCGCCGTCCAGATCGCTGACCTCGGCGCGGAGTGCGGGTTGTTGATCGGCCGTGAAGACATTGCCCTCCTGGCCCGTAGCCAGGGATGCGCGGGGGAGCCTGACCACCTGGACGTCGTCGAACCACGCGCCGGAACGGATGTCCTGGCGATAGATCGCGTGCTCGTCGAGGCCCGACCCGGAGGCGCTGCTGAAGGAGACGGTGGCGCGCTACCAGAA